>JACQXL010000084.1:5410-18957 GCA_016208805.1 Planctomycetota bacterium
CGATAGAGAACCGGGGCGATTGCATTTATCAACTGACCTATATAAACTCGCCGGATGAGCGCTCGGCGGCATTCCATCTTAACAACTCGCAGGCCTATAAAATCTGGCTCAATGACCAACTCATCGCCTTCGCCGACCCGGATAACAACTACCTGCCGACTTATCAGGTCTATGGCGGGCTGTTGCAGAAAGGCGCCAATAAACTGCTCTTAAAGAGCCGATACCCGATGGAGGTGCAGGTGATGGATTTGGCCGGTGCGCCGTTTGCGGATTTGGAGTACGACGTAGAGGTCACCACAAAGACACAAAGAGCACAAAGCGATTATAAATTACCAAAGCCACCCCGGGGGAATCACGAAAGTTATCTGGAAGTCCTGAAAGACCCTCTAAAGCGTACGTCGGACGATTATGTCTGCCAGGCGTTGTTCTACGAACGCGACGGCTTGAGGCAGGAGTCATTTGCGCTCTGGGAAGAATTATACAAATGCCACACCGCCAGCGTGCTGGACAATGTTGTGATGGGCCGCGCCTATGATAACAACCAATATCTGCCTCAGGAGAAACGGCAGAACCTGGCCCGGGCCTGCTACAAAGAGGCCGAGAAATTGGCCGATAACTGCATTCCGGCCAAACTGGCACTGGCCGACTATTACGCCCAAAAGAACAAGGATAAGGCCACAGAGATTCTCCAGAAAGCGCTTGAGACGAACCCTCGGTGCATCAGCGTGCGTGAGAAGTTACGGCAGATGTTCTCGTCCCGGCAATGGCCGGCCGAGGCCTTCGGCGAGTTACAACAACTGGTTAAACTGATGCCGGATAATGTCGGGCTCATTTTCCAGATGGCATCCCATTATTACAGCCAGCAGAACTATGCCAAGGCATTGGAGTATTACAAGCGCGCCTATGACCTCAACGGCAATAAATACCGCTGGAGCGAAATTTCCATCAATGCGACATTGACCAATAACCAACAGCCGTATCTTGATATCTATCAGGAGATGCTCAAGGTCCAACCCGATAACCCCAGATATTACCGGGCAACGGCGTCCATCTACTATACCCTGAAGGACTACGCCAGGGTGGAGGAACTCTATCTCAAGGTTCTGTCAATGACCGAATCTGATAAAGAGCGTTATGAGATGTATGATGATTTTGCGCGGTTGTATGACGACTGGAACAAGCCGGATAAAGAACGCGAATACCGCCAGAAACTCAACGCACTGCCGGCTAAATACCAGCGCTACCAGGACGGCACCAGGCGCTACTACGATTTCAAGGACGGCAAAAAGGAATCCTGGCCCGAAGAAGTAACCGTGCCGGTGTTGGAATTGGTCAAGTCCGCGCCCGGCGAAAAGGAGTATCCGCAGGCCGGCAGTATCATCTTGTTTGAACAGCATCTGGTGCGGGTCTCGGGCACGGATACGGCTAACTTGAGGACCAAAGAGACCAGGGTTCACGAGGTAATCAAACTTCTTAATAAACAGGCCGGCGAGCAATACGGCGACCTGTATAAATACGGCGAGATAGAAGAGGCGCGGGTCTATCGGCCGCTCAGCCCTGAAACCACTACAACTACAGAATTCCGCGTGCTTGAGCCAGACCCGATACAGGAGGGCTGGGGCGGGTTGCGCCTGCCCGAACTGGATAAGGGCTCGGTGATTGAACTCAAATATATCAAGCGCGAACCGTTCTACTATCGCGAGCCCGGTGAGATTGTCCAGATAGACGACTCGCCGATGTTCCGCCGGGAGAAACAACCGGTCCTGCACCTGCGCTATGTTATCGCATTGCCAAAGTCTCTCAAATATAAATGCCCGCCTAAATACCAGAACCTCGTGCCTGAACTCAAAGACGACGGCCAGACCGTCACCTATATCTGGAATTTGAAGAATACGCCGGATTACGATGACGAGGTGATGATGCCTTCCGAGCGGGAAGTCCTGCCCTGGGCGGATATCTATGCGGGCAATTTATCGTTTGAGAAGAAATTGCGGGAATACCGTTCCCGTTATTTAAAAGGACGCGTGCCTTACAATGTCCGGGCCAAGGCGGCCGAACTGACCAAGGATATTACGGATGTGGCCGGGAAAGTGCGGGCGCTTTATAAGTTCGCCGTCTCCGAGATTAAAGGCGGCTATGGCGGTTACGGCTCGTCCGATGACACCTCGCTCAGCCATACCCTGATAGAAAAAGAGGGCTCGGCCAGCGGATTGATGATGGGTTTCCTCAAGGCGCTTAATATTGAGGCATACTGGGCGCTGCCTAAAGCCAAATTCACACCCGGTATTGACCCGGATAAGGAAGGTCCCCGGATTAATGATTATACGCCGCTGATTTATATTCCAGATAATAATCTCTGGCTGGCACCAGGGCAGTTTGTGCCGTTCGGCAGTATTCCGGTTGAGATGCAGGGCGGCGATGGCTATGTGATAATGCCGGACGGCGTGAAAGTGCTGGAATTGCCCATGGCGCCGTTTGCCGAACGATGCGCCGGGTCGTTAGACTTAGAAATTAATATTTTAGCCGATGGTAATGCGGATGTTAAAGGTAGTGTTAATTTGGGCGGAACGAATGGCGCTTATTGGCGCACGAATTGGCAGGAATATGCTTCCAAACAAGAACGGAAACAAAAAATGGAAGAAATGGTTGGTTACTTATTCCCTGGGGCTAAACTCAAGAAGTATAATATCACTAAATTTAATATTGATGAAAAGATTACTCCCATTAATTTTACCTGCACCGTGCCGCAGTTTGCCAGAAAAACCGCCACCGGGCTGGAATTCAAGACCGTAATGAAACCAATGGAACTCACCCAGTATTTCTTGAGAGAGACCGAGCGCAAGTTCCCGTTGAGACTGCATCATTACGCCAAGGCGCTGAGCACTTATGACCGAATAAAGATTATTCTGCCCGATGTCGCAACGGCGGATTTGCCGGAAAGCAAACTGGTTGCCAGCGACTACGGCTGTTACTCACGCTGGGTCAAGGCCGACGGTAATGTGGTGAGCATAGAACGTAAGTTTACGCTGGAGGAACAGGATATCCCGCCGCAATATTATCCGGCTTTCTCGGATTTCTGCAAGAAGATAGAACAGATTGAACAGGAACAAGTAAAGTTGACCATTAAGTAAACAGATTAAACTGATTACTGAACTCTTGCGAAACGCCCTCTTTGTCATTCCCGCGTAGGCGGGAATCCAGTATTTACGGGGGGTCTGGATTCCTGCTTTCGCAGGAATGACACCTTTGGGGTGGTTTTTTCCCCATTTCGCAAGAGTTCAGTGATTAGACGGATAATCATCAGTTCAATCCGCTAAATCCGCTTACTAAAGCAATATGAAGTATCTGTATTTCTATCCGGAACTCTGCACCGGCTGCCGGGAGTGCTCGCTGGCTTGCTCTTTGACCAAGTTCGGCGAGTGCAACCCCAAGAAGGCGGCCATCACCATCGTGCGCGATGAGTTTGAACGGTTTGAATGCCAGTTGGTCTGTATGCAGTGCGACGATGCGCCCTGTATGAAGTATTGCCCGCAGAACGCCTACTCCAGGGAAGGCAATGTCGTCAAGTGGAACAAAGATAAATGCATCAAGTGCCGTTTCTGCGCCACGGTCTGCCCCTATGCCGCCATTACCGTGCTCCATAACGAGATTATCAAGTGCGACCTGTGCAGCGACGACCCCAAGTGCGTTAAACTCTGCTCCACTAACGCCATCAGATACGAGGAAGAAACCCGGGAACTGGCCGACCGGCGCAAGACGCTGGCTAAGAAATTAGTGGCCGTAGATGGGCCGCCTGTGAAGTTGCGACCCACTATACTGGGCTGTAACTCGTCCCCCGATGTCCATCGGGGGACTCTAACAGCCCAAGTATAAAATAAATCATAGTTGTTGACAACTACCGGAATTTATATTAATCTCTATAATAATAAAGAGTCAAGGTATGCCCCGCCCCGATGTTACATCGGGACGGGATTTAAGAACCTGTAACGCCCGTACGGGCTAACAGGCTCTAAAAGGAGGGAATGATTATGAGAAGAATGATTATTGCAATAACGGTCCTGTGCCTGCTGGCCGCCGATCTTAACGCCGAGGTGGTTGTGCTCAAGGACGGCACGAAACTGGTCGGCAAGGTGGAAGACCAGGGCGATAAGATAAAGGTCACCACCCAGGACGGCGAGATGACGGTCAAGAAGGACCGAATCAAACAGATTTACAAAGATGCCAAATCGCTCCTGCAGGATGCCGGTGCGGCTTCAACCGAGGCCCAGAAAATCATAGACGGCGCCAACAAGATTTCCGACCCCAAGGCGCGCAACGAGTCGCTGGATAAGACCATTGATATCATCCAGAAAAAGATGGCCGAACTGCTTGATGCGGTGGACGCCTTCAGCGGCAACGATGCCAAGTTAATCAGCGAGCAGATTGCCGAGCTGAACAGTAAAAAGAAACTGGCCAATTCGCTTAAGGTAATGAAGGCTGAGCCGCCGCCCCCGCCTCCGCCGCCGACAGTAAAAGACCCGCCCAAAAAAGAGCCGCCTAAAGTTGACTCCAAGAAGGTTGAAATCGCCCTTGAATTCTATAATTTAGGGCTGACCGCCTTTAACGACAAACAGTATGACAAGGCATTGGAATATTTCAACAAAACGGCCTCATATAACGAAACGCCGGAATTGCTGTCCAGGTTAGGCGACACCTATGAGGCGCTCAAGGAAGAGGAACAGGCCTACGAAACATATAAATCCTGCCTTGAGACGCTGGACAAAATAGAATCGCCCACCGATGAGCAAGAACAACTCAAGGATGAGGTCACCAAGAAGATTCAGAAATTCAAGGTCTTTGAGGATAAACTGGAGGCCATCAACAAAGAAACCGTGACCAAACTGATGGAACTCGGGCAGGAATGTATGACCGATAAGGATTATGTTCTGGCCGAAGAGGTCTATGCGCTGGTTCTGCAGATAGAGGAAGGAAACAAAGAGGCCTCTGAACTTCTTGAGAAAGCCCGTCAGTTATTAGCAGAGGAAGAAAAAAATGCCGAAAAGGGAAGCGATTAAATCTGTTCTCTGCGTTATGCTTATCCTTGCGACAGCAATAGCATCATATCTGACGGCGGCCGAGGATAACGCCGAACTGGCCACTGTCTATTATCAATCCGGCCTGTCTCTCCTGAAGCAGAATAAATACGATGAAGCCCTGACCAAATTCCATAAAGCGCTGTCGTATCGCCCGGCGTTCCCGGAAGCGTTTCTGAAATCGGCCGAGTGTTGCGAGAAACTTGGTAATAAAGCAAAAGCTCTGCAGAATTACCGGCTCTGCCGCAAATGCCTGGAAACCAAGCCGTCGCTCACGCCGGACGAAAAGACAATTCTATCTGCCGCTCAAAGCAATCTGGAAAAGTTGGATACGGCCGGCAAGGAATTCAGAAAGATAAAAGAGCACTATATCAGCGGTATTATCTCGGTGGCTAATAACTGCCTGGCCAAAAAGCATACCGGATTTGCCGGCAAAATATTCAAACAGGTCGTCGCCATAGACCCGGCCAACAAAAGTGCCGCGGAGTTCCTCGGCAAACCGGTGGATAAGCCGGCCGAAGCGAAGCCAAAGCCGTCGTCCGTCATCGAATCCGTGAAACTGTTTAACGGCCGGGATTTGACCGGCTGGAAGGCAGCCGGCGAAGAGACGGGTTACCAATACTGGAGCGCCAAGAACAACCTGCTCTGGGGCGAACATAAAGTCGTCAATAAATATGCCATCTTGCTCTGGGAGGGCGATGTGCCGGCCAGTTATACCTTTTCATTTGAGTATCTGGTGGAACGAGTCCGGCTGCCTAAAAGCGAACACCTCGGCGTTGTCTACAGCATTAACCAGCAGTCTTCACCGGCAATATTTACTTTTAACACTACGGTCAGTCCGGCCTGGAACAAACTGGAAGTTGTTAATGAAAAAGGTACGGTCAACGTCAAGGTCAACGGCAAACCTGCCAAAGGTAACATCGTTATTGGCAACATAAACGGCCGGACCGGTCAGCCACTCGGCCTGGCGGTAAAAGACTCCGTTATTTACTTCAAGAATATTACCTTAAAGAAAGTGAATTGATGAATACCGATTTCATAGGCCGGACCAGCCGGATTCCGCCCACCGCGGCTATCGGTGCGGCAATGGTCCATACCAAAAAGATGCTCTTCCAGCCCTTTAACGCCATTAAATGGCTCAAGTTCGGCATCGTCGCATTCCTGGTCGGACTGGCCGGAGGCAACAATTATAATTTCAACTTCAACCTGCCGGGCGGTGATCGTGGAAACCCGCCCGATTGGGCCGGCCAGATACCTCAATGGATTGACTGGTGCAAGGAACACCTTGCGCTCATCATCGCTATCGGCATCGCCGTTCTCATCGTTATCACCGTTATCTGGACCGTCTTTTTGTATCTCTCGTCCAGATTCATCTTCGTTTATATGGACGGCGTGGTTAACAACGATATGCGCATCAAGGAATATTACAAGGCCAACCGCGCCAACGGCTGGTCGTATTTTATGTGGCGGATGGGATTCATCGGTGTGGCATTGCCGGTTATCCTGGTCGCGCTTGTGCCGCTGGGGCTTTCTATCTTCTTTATTGCCCAGAAGGGCTGGATCGCCGGGCTCATCCTGTTACTGATCGGCTCCATCCTATTCTTCTTTGCTATCCTGGTCTTGCTGGCCATCATCAGCATGCTGACCACCGACTTTGTCCTGCCGATTATGTCCTTGCTTAAGATAAAATCACTCAAGGCCTGGGGCGTGCTCTGGACATTGATGAAAGGCGACAGGAAAACCTTCCTGCTCTACATTCTTCTCAAGATCGCCCTGGGCATCGCCGCCGTCTTTCTTGATATTTGCGATAGCGATGATAGTACTGATCGGGTTATTTGTCTTGGCAATGAAGATACCCATGCTTTATATCCTGATTGTCCCGCTGGCGATTGTTATTGGCGTTGTGTCCGGTCTTCTGTTCAATACAATCATCTCGCCGATAACGGTTTTCTTCCGCTCTTATTCGCTCATCGTATTGGAAGGATTCGGGGACGAGTTCGCCAGCATCAACCGCTTTTGAACCACAGATATAAAAGGTACCAAATCTGCGTCCATCTGTGTTTATCTGTGGTTAAAAGTCATCGGTCCCCGGCCGGAATGAGCGCAATTGCTTCTTGGCGGAAATAATCTTCTTCTGCCGGAGCATCTTCTCCTTGGCCCGTTTGGAGCGCTTCTGTTTCTGCTTCCGGATCTTATAGATGCGCTGCGCCTCGGCGCTCTGTCTGCCCAGAACCATCCGTTCAATCTTATCAGCCAGTATCCGCCGGGCCAGGAATCGGTTTAACGACTGCGAGCGCTCCTGCTGGCACTTGACCTCAATGCCGGTCGGGATATGCTTCAGGTAAACGCAGGTAGAAACCTTGTTGGTATGTTGTCCGCCCCGCCCGCCCGAACGGACGAATTGCTCCTGAATATCCTTTTCATAAATCCCCAGCCGCGCCATCCGCGCCGCCAATAACTTCTCTTTATCAGGACTTATCATTATCTGTGCTTACAAACTTAAGATACATCTTCCGGCTGCGCGGGCCGTCAAACTCGGCGAAATAGACGCACTGCCAGGTGCCCAGAATCAAACTGGTATTCTCAACAATCAGCAGTGTTGACGAACCGACCAGTGCAGTCTTGATATGCGCCGCAGAGTTGCCTTCGGAATGGCTGTAGCCGGCCTCAAACGGCACCATTTCATTAAGTTGGTTCAGGATATCCTTCTGCACGCTCTGGTCGGCGTTCTCGTTGATGAATACCCCGGCCGTGGTATGCGGCACATAGGCCATTAATATTCCGTCGGCCCATTTATTCTTCTTGATTACCTGCTGGATTTGGACGGTGATATCAACCAGTTCGGTGCGTGTGCCGGTCTTGACAGAAATGGTTTCCATATTAACTCACCGCAAAGCCCCTTAAACACGAATCCCACGAATGGGACGAATCCCACTAATAATTCGTGTAATTCGTGGATTAGTGTTATTCGTGTTCCCGTTGCCTTCGTGGTTAGGTGATTTTACCCTCTTTAGGCGACGAGGCCGAGGCCTCAAAGTATTTCTTCGGTATCCGACCGGACAGGTATGCCAACCGGCCGGCCTCGCAGGCCAGCCGCATCGCTCCGGCCATCCGGACCGGGTCTTTGGCCAGCGCGATGCCGGTATTGAGCAGCACGCCGTCCGCGCCCAGCTCCATCGCCACGGCCACATCCGAGGCCGTGCCCACACCGGCATCAACAATCACCGGCACCTTCAACCGGCTCATTATTATCTGGATATTCATCTGGTTGACAATGCCCAGTCCTGAGCCAATCGGCGCGCCCAACGGCATCACGCACGCCGCGCCGGCGTCCTGCAGTCTCAACGCCGTGACTAAATCATCAGATGTGTAAGGCAGGACCGTAAAACCTTCCTTGACCAGAATCTTGGTCGCCTCAACCAGCCCGGCCAAATCCGGATAGAGAGTCCTCTCGTCGCCGATGACCTCCAGTTTAACCATATCCGAGAGCCCCACCTCGCGGCCCAATCTGGCCGTGCGCACGGCCTCGTCCACTGAATAACATCCGGCCGTGTTGGGCAGAATCTTGTATTTCTTGGTGTCTATATAATCAAGGAGCGACTCCTTTGATTTATCGGTCAGGTTGACCCGACGCACCGCGACGGTAACGCAGTCCGTGCCGGACGACTCCAGCGCCTCTTTCATCAACTGAAAAGTGGCGTATTTGCCGGTGCCGACGCACAGACGACTCTTGAATTCATATTTACCTATCTTAAGATTACCAGCCACAGATTACACGGATTTATTCTATCCGCCTCCTACAAACGAAATAATCTCCAATTTATCACCCATTTTAAGCGTTCTCTTATTGTAATCAGATTTGGGCACTATTTCCAGGTTCAACTCCACTGCCACGGCTACCGGCTTAATCTTGAGATGCTCCAATAACTTACTGACGCTGATACCGTCACTGACCTGCTCTGATTTACCGTTAATAATTACTTCCATTTATCAGTAAGCAGATTAAGCGGATATATCCGATTTTATTAATCCGTTAAATCAGTACTTGGGCTGCTAGAGTCCAGCCCAGTATAGTTGGCAGTAAGTCATTCTTCCAACTGCCACACTATTAAATCCGTTTACTTAATGAGATTCCCGAATTCAGCCATGGCCTCTTCCAGTTTATCGGCCCGTTTGCCGCCGGCCTGGGCCAGGTCTTTCCTGCCGCCGCCGCTTCCTTCAATAACCTTGGCCACCTTCTTTATCAGCGTCATCGCGTCAAACCCATCCCTGATAACGCTCTGGTGCATTGCCAGAACCATTTGAGGTTTGTTATCAACCGCGCTGCCTATCAGCGCCACCAGCGGCTCGGGCGACTGCTTCAGGGTATCGGCGATACTGCGCAGGTCGTCCATCGTCTTGTTCTCAATAATCTCGGCAATCAGCCGGAACTTCTTGCCGGCCACCGGCTCGGCTTTTTCTATCAACGCCCTGGCGATATCGCTGTTATCGTGTTTCTGGTGCTGGGCCAACTGCTGTTTGAGCGATTTCAATTCATCCTTGAACGCCCTGATTTTATCGGTTATCTGGGCCGGCGTGGTGCCGATAATCTCGGCCGTTTGTCTTATCAGCCCGTCGTTATCGCGGGCCAGTTTAACCGCGCCGGCCGCGGTAACGGCCTCAATCCGGCGCACGCCCGATGCGATGGACGAATCACCCAAGATACGGAAATAGCCGATATCGCCGGTCCGGTTGACATGCGAACCGCCGCAGAACTCCTTGCTGTAATCGCCAGCCCGGACCACGGTCACCTCGTCGCCGTATTTCTCGCCGAATAACGCGATAGCGCCTTCCTTCTTGGCCTTCTCCATCGGCATCCGTTCGGACTTGACCTGCCCGTTTTCGTATATATACCGGTTAACCAGCTCTTCAACCGTCCTGATTTCGTCATCCGCCAGCGCGGTGAAGTGGGAATAGTCAAACCGCAGACGCTCTGGTTCAACCAGCGAGCCGGACTGATTGATATGCTCGCCCAGAACCATCCTGAGCGCGTTCTGCAACAGGTGCGTAGCGGTATGGTTGCGTGCAATCGCGGCCCGGCGCGCCGCATCAACGCTGCCTTCCAATGTCCCGCCCTTTTTCAGGACGCCCTTCTTGACCTGGCCGATATGCGCCACATAATTCTCTATCTTCCTGGTATCCTGGATATGTATCTCCAAACCCTCGGCCTTAAGGGTGCCGGTATCGCCCACCTGGCCGCCGGACTCGGCATAAAACGGTGTCTGGTCGGTGATGATGGCCACCTCTTTATCGCCCGGGTCGGTCTCGTCCACCAGTTTGCCGTTAACCAGAATCGCCTCCACCTTCATCGGCGCCTGCAGTTTGGTATGGCCCAGATAAACGGTTTCCTTGAGAATATTCCTGACTTCATCCAACGGCGTCTTGGCGAATATCTCGCCGGCAATCTTGGACGCCCCTCTGGACTGCTCTCTCTGTTTGGCCAGCGCATCCTCGTAGCCGGCGATATCAAGTTTATAGTCGTGCTCATTCAAGATGGACTCGGTCAGGTCAATCGGAAAACCGTAAGTATCGTATAGTTTAAACGCCTCAGTGCCCGGGAATGTCTTGGTCCCGCCCTTCTTCAGGTTCTTAATCGTATCTTCCAGCAGTTGCATACCCTGCTCCACGGTCTCCATGAATTTCTCCTCCTCGGCCTTAATCAGCCGGGTAATCTGCTGCTGCTTTTCCTTTAATTCCGGATAGCCCTGGTGCATCACCTCAACCACGGTGGGCACGAGTTTATACAGGAACGGCTTTTGGGCGCCCAGCGTCATCCCGTCCCGGTAGGCCCGACGTAGGATACGGCGCAGGACATAGCCCCGACCCTCGTTGGACGGCAGAATGCCGTCGGTAATCAAGAACGCGATGGCCCGACTGTGGTCGGCAATCCGCTTGATGCGCGCGCCGCCCTCGGCGGAGCCGCTGCGAAGTCCCGACCTTAACGTCGGGGAATTAGGATTATAATCCACCCTGACAAATTCGGTGATATGCTTGATAATCGGCTTAAAGATATCAATATCAAAATTACTGCGCACATTCTGCATCACGGCGGCAACCCGCTCCAGCCCCATTCCGGTATCGATATTCTTCTGGGCCAGCGGAACAAGGTCTTCAGGCCCGCGCCGGTTAAACTCCATAAAGACCAGGTTCCATATTTCCACGAAGCGGTTGCAGTCGCATCCAAGCGCGCAGGTGGGCAGGCCGCAGCCGAATTCAACGCCGGTATCGTAATAGATGTCAGAGCAGGGACCGCAGGGCCCGTCCGGCCCTTCTTTGGGCGCATCGGACGGCCAGAAGTTCTCCTTGGCGCCGAAGCCGGATATCCGGTCTTTGGGGATGCCGATTTGCTCGGTCCAGATTTTATAGGCCTCCTTGTCGTCCTTATAGACCGAGATATAGAGCCGCTCCTTGGGCAGTTTCAGGACTTCAGTCAGGAACTCCCAGCCCCAAGTAATGGCCTCGGCCTTGAAATAATCGCCGAAGGAGAAGTTGCCGAGCATCTCAAAGAAAGTATGATGCGAATTGGTCCGTCCGACCCGCTCAATATCAACGGTGCGCAGGCACTTCTGGGCTGTAACGGCGCGCGTGAATGGCGGCTTAACCTTGCCCAGGAAATAATCCTTGAACTGGTTCATCCCGGCGCCGGTGAACAGGAGCGACGGGTCGTTGGCCGGAATTAAAGAAGCGCTCGGGCAGACCTGGTGCCCCTTCCGGGCGAAGAAATCCAGGAACAAACTGCGCAGTTCATCTACTTTCATATTATTGAGCCTCATATTGTTAATGTCCTACCCATTGGGTCATTCCTGCGAAAGCAGGAATCCAGAGAACCCTTTATCTGACTGGATTCCCGCCTACGCGGGAATGACAGTCAAATGAGCCTCTTAGGACATTAATACCGTGAGTATCAATAGTTACCTTACCACGAAGACACGAAAGAATGAAACCACGGATTACACAGATTAAATCCGTGAAATCTGTGGCTGGGTTTCGCGCTTTCGTGGTTCGTTGGGTTCGTTGTGTTTAAACCATAAATCCCGGCTGTGGTCAAGTAATTTGCGGAACCGCCTTTAGGGCAACCCCTCTTTAAACTCTTGAACTTTGGGAGGATCAGGGACGGAATTGAGAAGGATGCCCCGGGGTAAAAAAACCGAAAAATTAGCCTAATCTGTGTAATCTGTGGTTAAAAGCCCCTTCTAAACCCCCATATCAAGCACAACCCTTCCATCCTCTATCAAAGTGGCACGGAAGTTTCCCTATATATATAAGGCCCCATTAAGGCGGCCCGGAAAGGAAGGGAGCCATGTATTACTCTGAAAACGGCGATATGGAGCGCATCCGGGAGGGCATATTCAAATACCTCCAGGACAACCAAATCCCCAAACCGCAGGCCGGCGACGTCCTGGTCCAGTGCCTGAACTTCGTGCGCAACACCATCAAGATCCGGCGGCTGGCCGAGGACCTCGGCCTGGAACTGGACGGATTCCTGAGCAACAAAGAACTGGAGCTCTATTATGAGATAAAAAAGGAGGACCGCCATATCTGCGTTATTTATAAAGGCTGGGCTGATCCGGGATTCCGGCTGAGCGAAATCTTGACGTGCCACCCTAAAAATGTAGAATTAGTCAAAGGCAATATCGGAGCGGTATTGCGGACCTGCGCTAATGAGGGAATCACCATCGGAGTTGACGCAACAAGTCAGGGCCTGGGTATAGAACTGGCTATCAATATTTATCAAGAGGGTTTCAATACCGGCGTTCTCAAAGAAGCACTCAAGACCATGGAATCTACGACTAATAAAGTAAAAAAGATGATAACGTGTTAGAAGGAGGGATAAATAAAATGAGGCAATTAGATGAGAAGTTTATGGATACCTTAACTAATGGATTTCTGAAAGATATTTTGAAGTATGTTCAATCCGATAATACTTTAGACTTAGAGATTCGTGAAAACTACCTAAATATTTATTATAGAGGTGGAAATATCTTGGACGTCAGAAAGAATCAAAAAGACGAATACGAGTTTAGTTTTAATTTTAAATATTTAAAAAGCAGTTCTTCTCTTTCGTCTGACAAAATCGAGAAGAGTAAGAAGGCAATGGATTGGAACATCTATTTCCCGATAGCTAAACAGGCCATGGACTTTTCCTTTTCCGGTAAAGCAAATGAAGAAAGAGAGTTCCAGCAATTAGTGGTTCGGGAAAATAATTATTCGACAGTCGCAAACGGGACCGATTATTTTATCGTTGATATAGAGTCTGAACTTTTGCCATTTTTAATCCCTCAAGATGCCCTGGCAAGGGCTTCTATCAGTGGCTGAATGATTTTTAGCATCTCAGCCGGCAAAGTGGAGTTAGCAAAAAAGCGTTCTCGCCATAAAGTTCGTCTTAAACAAGCCAACATATCCACAAAACAGGCATGGTCTTTTTGAGCATACCAC
>JACQXL010000085.1 GCA_016208805.1 Planctomycetota bacterium
CAGTATAAAATCCCATAAGAGCCAGTCGGTGGCCAGCAGGAGCGAGCCCAGAAGCACAAAGAGCGTCACCGGATATGCGCCGACCGAGCCGAAGTAATCGGTCATCAGGTTGGCGGCTGAATGGCCGAGCACGCCGCCGAATGATTCCATCCGCACTGATTTGAAATCAGCCGGCGTAATCAGTCCGAAGAATATTAAAGAGGTTCCCATGAATAAAACCAGCGAGACTATTTTTATGACCAGCGCTGAAACTTTAGTGCGGAAAAGAAGAATATCGCCCCAGAGCGCCAGCATAGCGGCCATAACATACGAGATAGAACCGAACAGCCAGAACAGTTCTTTGGATACGGCGGCGCCGAGCGCACCGGCCTTGTTGGCCATTACCGCATTGGACGGATGAACCTGGTCCGGATAATCGGCTTGATTCCAGGTAACCAGACTGATGAATACGATAAAGGCGATAACGAGCAGGAATATCCCGATTAGTTCGCGGATACGGTTAGACGGCTTTTTGGGTTCAGGCATAAATATAACAACGGATTTAATAGTATGGCAGTTCCGCTTCAGCGGAATACTGCCAACTATAGTGGGCTGATAACTCGTCCCCCAATCCGGGTAATCCGTTTAATCCTGTTGTTTAACTGAAAATGACAGTCAGGATGCCGACGGCCATGCAATACCAGCCGAAATAGGCCAGTTTGCCCCGCCGGACGGCCTTGACCAATACATTAATGGCAATAAGACTGATAATAAAACATACCAGCCCGCCTATTACTATATGTATCGGCTGAAATGAGGTCTGAAGTTGACCGATATCTTTCAATTTTAGGATGGATGCGCCCAGGATGACCGGTATGGCCAGGAAGAAGGAAAACTTGACGCGGTCCCGGTTTTCCCAGCCCTGGATTAGACCGGTGCAGATGGTCAGCCCGGAACGGGACAGGCCCGGGGCAATACTGAGCATCTGGGCGATACCAACCCATAAAGCCGATAATAGAGGGGCGCGCTCCAGCCAAACCGGCGCTGATTTCCAATGAATCTCGCTAATCAACAAATAGATGCCGGTCAGAACCAGCATCGTCCCAACCAGCCGCGGCGAAGTAAAGAGCGCATCTATTTGGTCGTTAAAGAGATATCCTATCAGGCCGGCCGGAATCGTGCCGATAATTATCATCAATATTACCTTAAAATTGGTTAATAATTCTATTATCTCTTTATAGAAACTGACCAGTATGGCCAGCAGAGAAGTGAAGTGCAAGAATACAATAAAGTTTAAGTTTTGCTCCGGGTCGGTCAGGCCGAAGAAATGCTGTGCCATTACCAGATGACCGGAACTGGAAACCGGCAGAAACTCGGTAATGCCCTGGATAATGGCCAGGATAATAGTTTCTATCAGTGTCATATTTATTTGCTCAACCCCGCTATAAGTAGCGGGATTTCGCTGCGGCTCAATAACGAGATAAGAAATTCGCCTATTTTATATTTGCTCGTATTCCTAAATCGTTTTACCAGTCCATCTTTACCCCATATTTCCACATTGGTTTTATTCGTGCCGAAACTATCCGGCGTATTCAGGACGATGTAATCAAGGTTTTTCAGTTGGAGTTTCCGGCGGGCGTTGGCGCGGTGGTTATCGGTCTCCAGGGCAAAGCCGATGAGTTGTCTTTTGCCTTTATGCCTGCCCAGATATTCAAGGATATCAATGGTGGGAACGAATCTTATAGTTAATGGGCGGTTTGTCTTTTTTATCTTACCGGGATGATAACGAACCGGCTTGTAATTGCTTACTGCGGCGGTCATAATAACCGCATCCATCTTCTGATATGATTTACGCACAGCGTTGAACATCTCGTCCGCGGTCGTAACATTTATCAGGCGGATGCCGGCTGGCGGTTCTAAGAAAGACGGCCCGCTGACCAGCGTGACTGAATGGCCGGCTGATTTGGCGGCCCGGGCAATCTCGTAGCCCATTCGGCCGGTGGAAGGATTGGAAAGATAGCGGACGCGGTCAAGGTATTCGCGGGTCGGACCGGCTGTGATGAGGATTTTCATTGCTATTTAACCAGCCGCATAATGGTTTCTATGATTTTATCCGTTGAAGCCAGCCGGCCTTTGCCTTCGGCGCCACAGGCCAGGTAGCCCTTGGCCGGTTCTATAAACTTGTAACCAAATTTCTTCAGCGATGTGATATTTTTCTGGACGACCGGATTGAGATACATCTTATCGTTCATCGCCGGCGCAATGACCACCGGGGTCCGCTCGTTCATAGATATAGCCAGCGTAGAAAGCAGGTCATCGGCAATGCCGTTAGCGACTTTGCCGATAATATTTGCCGTAGCCGGCGCAATTAATAACAGGTCCGCCTTGTCAGCCAGCGCGATGTGTTGCGGGTCAAAGACATATTCGTCGTCAAACAGGTCGGTCAGCACGCGGTTGCGGGTGATAGTCTGGAAGGTAAGCGGCGTGATGAATTTAGCCGCAGATTTGGTCATCACTACGGTCACGCGCACACCGGATTGGGTGAGTTTGGAAGCAATCTCTGCGGTCTTATAGGCCGCAATACTGCCGGTCAGGCCGATGATTATCTCTTTGGACTGCAATATATTTTTCATTTCTCAGCTCTGCTTAATACTTCCTCTTTGGCAACCGGTGGTTCATTACTGAACTCTTGCGAAAACGCATAAAACACCCTTTTTGTCATTGCGAGGTCGCCAAAGGCGACCGTGGCAATCTCGGTTTTATGCGGAAAAGACGGGGATTGCTTCGTCGCTACGCTCCTCGCAATGACACTTTGGGACGCAATGACACTTTGGGACCGTTTCGCAAGAGTTCAGTCATTAGGCCCTTCCAATATCTCGTCAATAAGCCGGTCCATCAGATGATTTGCGCCGGGCGAATGCTCCTGTTTGGCGCCGGCCAGGCGCAGGAGTCTTAATTTCTTGTTAATCTGGGCGGCCAGTTTGAATTTACCGCCTGCTTTTTCAACCGCTTTGGTTAACTTGTCTATCATAATCCAATTTCTCCTCCCTTATCGTCTATCTTTAAAAAGATGCCGTTTCAATATATTCTGAATATCCCTGACGGCCTGTGGTAACTTATCATTGACGACCTGGAAATCGTATTCGTCCTTGGCCCGCAATTCAGTCCGGGCTTTACGAAACCGTTTCAGCAGTTCGCCTCCAGCCGATTTTCCCGACCGTCCTTTAAGACGCATTAAGAGTATTTTAACATCAGGCGGCAGAATAAAGATGTAAACTCCTTTATATCCTTTGGCCTTCAGCCGCCGGGCGCCCTGGACGTCTATCCTGAGCAACGGATACCGATTTCGCTCAAATATATCCGCCAGCGATTGTTCGGGTGTCCCATAATAATTATCAAAAAGGCGGACGTATTCCACCAGTTCACCCTTTTGGATCATCCGCCTGAATTCAGCCGGAGTCACAAAATGGTAATCCTTGCCGTCTATTTCTCCTTTTCTGGGCCGGCGCGTGGTCGCGGTAATACAGGCCTTCAACCTGCGTTCTTTCTTGAGTAATCGTTCACAGAGCGTAGTTTTTCCGACCCCGGAAGGTCCGGAAACAACCACAATCCCCGCATAAGTGCCCCGCTGAGCGTCCCGATGTAACATCGGGGGGGACTGACTGCCTGCCCGCCTTCGGCGTTCGGGCGGGCGGTCTTGCCTACGTTGCGATTTATTCAATATTCTGCACCTGTTCTTTGAGTTTCTCTATTTCCGATTTAAGCGCAATAGTGTCATAGGTAATATCGGCATCGTTGGCTTTGGTGCCGATGGTATTGGCTTCCCGGAGCATTTCCTGGGTAACGAAATCAAGTTTCTTGCCGGCCTCGCCGTTCCGGTTAATCGTATTCTTGAATTCAGTAAGATGCGATTCCAATCTGTGAATCTCCTCGGTAATATCAGAACGCTGGGCAAAGATGACAAACTCGTTAATAATACTCGGCTTGATATCGTTGTATTGAGCAGACGACAATAAACGCCTTCGCGCTGGCGCATCGCAATAAGTTTTGATAACAACGATTTAACGGTCTTTTCTATGACTAACCAGCGATGAAGCGTGTCCTTTTCGTTCCGTTCCCCGTTTACCCCCAGGACGCCGGGCAGGGTTAATAATGTTTCTATGGAAATATCATCTTTTTTAAGCCGTAATATCTTCTGGATATTCTTCAATTGTTCATAGTAACTTTTGAGTAGGTCTTTCTGTATGGCTAATCTGGCCGAGTACAGACTGACTATTTTAATGACCAGGTTAATTGAGCCGCGCCGGATATATTTACGGACTAATTCTTCTATCTGCGATTCGTAAATATTAAGCGTCTCCGGCAGACTTATCTTCAGGTTAAAAAACCTGTGGTTGACCGAACGTATTTCGGCCTTAATCGTGGTTTGACGGTCAATCCGGCTGACCGCTTCGCCGTAACCGGTCATACTTTTCATAGATTTATCTATGGAATTTCTAATATGAAATTCCAACCCCGCTCTTTCTCGGAAAGGGCGGGG
>JACQXL010000111.1 GCA_016208805.1 Planctomycetota bacterium
TCTTCACGGCCTCATACGGCGGCGGGCACAACAGCGTGGCCCGCGCCCTGGCCGAGCACCTCAAATCGCACTATAAGAATGTACGCCCCGTTAGAAGTGTCGCAATAAATTCAGCCCTAAGAAAGAGTGTTCCAAAAGACACTTCTAACGGGGTAAATGTGGACGTAGTTGATTTTATGGCCCGGTTTGCGGCCGGCGACCGGCTGATGTGCATCCTTTATAAACAGAGCGCCAAGCGACTGCCCGCGGCTTACTCATTATTCTTCAAACTCACAGACCGGCTCTTTGAGAAACCGCTCTGGAAAAAAGTCCTCACCCCGGCGCTTAATCAGGTCAGGCAATTCCTGCTGGCCGCCCAACCGGATATCGTCGTTTCGGTCTACCCGACCGCCGGCATCGTAGCGTCAAGATTGAGCAAGGAGTTGGGTTTTAAGACCGCTACCATCATCACCGATTTCGGCGCGCACAGCCAGTGGATAGATAAAAATACCGACTCATATTTTGTCCCCACGGATAATCTCAAAAACTTCCTGATTGCCAAAGGCATCAAACCCAATCGCATCAAAGTAACCGGCATCCCGATTCGCGATATCTTCTCAAGCACTCCGGCCATATCAACTATCAGGCGAAAGGCTCGTCGTCTGCGGCAGGAATAAACGGCTCTACCGAAAGATTACCGAACTGAAGCGTCTCAAACGTGCCAGGAATCTGATATGCCTCGGTTTCACCGAAGAAGTTCCCGCCCTGATGAAGGTCAGCGATGTTTTATTGGGCAAGGCCGGCGGCATCACGGTCTCCGAGGCGATGGCCAGCCGTTTGCCGGTTGTGATTTATCGCCCGATTCCGGGGCAGGAGTTCTATAATGTGGACTATCTGGTCAACGAAGGCGCGGCGCTCTATGCACGCAATACCGATGATGCCGTGGCTAAAATCAAATTCCTCTATGAACATCCCGACCGGCTCAAAGAGATGAAACAAAAGACCGCACGGATTGGCAAGCCGAATGCGACCAGAAATATCTGCGCTACCCTGAATTATCTGTTAAATCCTGTTGTTTGATCAGGTATTCAGCGCCGCAGACCATTTCTTGAGCGCATTGATGCGCTCCTGCTTGTTCTCAGGCAGTTGCAAGGACCGGCCGCGCGTATCAATGACGATACCGACCACGCCGCGGTGCAGTTCCTTTTTGATGGCCTTGCCCCGGCCCGCGCCCAGGTCAATCATACAGTCGCGGGCAAAGACGTCGGTCGCCGCCTGCTCATGCACGGTTGACAGCACGCCCAGATGCGGCATCATAAAGATGCTGTCCACCGACATTAACGTCACGCCGGTCGGCTGGTATGAATCTATCATCATCATCATAGACTGCGACCGACGCGGCGCGTGCGATAAAATCCCGCCGCTGCCCACTATCAAGTTCAGCCGGCTCATATCTATCAGCGTCTGTCCGGATGTGGTCTGCTCAAAGGCATCGGAGATGCTCCGCTCCTGCTGAACGCCCTTAAGCCCAACGGCCAGTTGCTTGTGGTGTTCAAATGCCAGCCGTAATGCCTCGCGGGCAATCGCCTGCTCAATATGCAGTTCATCACGGGTTTGCGGAATCGTGGTCGGGCGAATCATCTTGTTCTTGATGCGGTTACGGATGTCTTCTTCCTTGACGTCAAACGGCACCCAGCGCATAATATTGGCCAGCCCCGCCTCGGCCAGGACATTGGAGATGCTGTAACTCATCCCCAGATTGGCGCTGACGGTCCGGTTGAAGATGGTATCAAATACGGAAAAGGTATCGGTGGTAGCGCCGCCGATATCAACGCCGACCAGGTTGATGCCCTGCTTCTTGGCGATGGTTTCCATAATCAGCCCGACCGCGGCCGGCGTGGGCATAATCGGCGCGCCGACCCAGGACATCAGTTTCTTGTATCCGGGCGCCTGGGCCATCACGTGCTCCAAAAATAGTTCGTGTATCTCGTGCCGGGCCGGGCCGAGGTTCTCCCGTTCCAGAGTCGGCCTGATGTTATCAGTAATGTAGAGCGCTGATTTATGTTTGAGTATCTTTTCAATATTAGGACGGGCTTCTTTATTGCCGGCATAGATGACCGGCAACTGGTAACCGATGCCGAAACGCGGTTTGGGGTCGGCCGCGGACAGATACTCGGCCAGTTCCACCACGTGGGTA
Organism: Planctomycetota bacterium; assembly: GCA_016208805.1. Taxonomy (GTDB): domain Bacteria; phylum Planctomycetota; class MHYJ01; order JACQXL01; family JACQXL01; genus JACQXL01. The sequence continues at coordinate 2,177 of JACQXL010000111.1, forward strand.
ATCGTGCCGCCGTCCGTGCCGCCGGAAAGTAAGACCATATCCGGCCGCAGGTGCCGGATGCGCTCAATCTTTTCGTGCGGCAGGCGTCCGTCGTTGGAGGCGAGAACGTCCATCACGATAGCGACGGCGCCGAGTGCGGCCCGCTGGGCGCTTTCGCCCGTCATCGTCTTGACCGCGCCGGCCACCATCATCTGCAACCCGCCGCCCGCGCTGCTGGTGGATACATATATATCTACCCCGACATTGCCGTTATTGGGATAAATAATCTTTTCGCCGTCCAGAATCTTGCGGCCCGATAATTCTTCCACCTCGGCAATGCCGTTAAGCACGCCCTTGGTCACGTCTTCAAATGGGGCTTCCACCGTGGTGGGCGCCTCGCCCCGGTAGGTCTGGCGGTATTCGTTGCCGATTTTCTCTATCAGGATGGCCTTGGTCGTGGTGCTGCCGCAATCGGTGGCGATGATAACCTTCAAATCTTTATTCATATAACCTCAACCGCAGATGCACGCAGATAAACGCAGATAATTATCCGTGTCCATCCGTGTTAATCTGTGGTTTCTTCGTATCCCTCGCTTCAATCATCTCAATCAACACCGGGATGGATTTGCGCCTCTCCAATATCTGGCCGACCCGTTCCATCTCGGTCGTGGAAATCACCAGCCCGACGATGGGCTGTAAAAATATCAGTGCCTGGCTGCCCAGAAAGTTCAGCGGCCGGACGCTCTCCAGAAACATTATCGCCGGCGTCGCCATCTGTCTTTTTACCACCGCATCCGCCACCCTGTCCAGCAATTTCAACTCTTCGGCATTGAACTCTTCATCGGCCGGAATGGCAAAGGCGTGCTTCAAACTATTTAGAAACTTCTTCATTTAATATTGTAAACAGATTGAACCGATTTTGCTGATTTAACAGATTTGGTTGGGTCATTATATTCTGTTCAATCCGCTTAATCCGTTTACTTACCGGGTAATTCGCAACTTAATAAACTCTTCCACCTCTTTGCAATTCCCGTTGCAGAGCAGATACACCCCCCGGAAATTCTCCAGCCGGGATTTGCCTTCAAACGGTTTAATGTATAGCGCACCGGCAGAAAGAAACCTCTTAACGAACCGAACAACAATAATACGGCTAATACGGTCAACCACAGGTTCAGGAACGCCGTATAAACCAGCAAGCATATCAGACCCAGCAGGATAATCAGTATGATACTCCTGAACCAATTCTCGGTCAGCCGATGTGTTGTCCAGGTTAATTCACCGCTCATACTATGGGTAAGTAAACTGATTTAACTGATGGTTTATCCGTTATATCCGTTTAATCCGTTTACTAACGGGTAAGCACTTCTTTTATAATTGCGACCACGAACACGCCGACGAACCCGCCGATGGTGCCCAGTTCGGCCATCAGCACCCGTCCCCAGGGAAAGATTAACGGCTCGCCCTCATCAACCGCGCCTTCGGTCTTCTTATGGAACAGTTTCGGCCCCCAGCGCGGCGTGGTTTTCTTGAAATCCTCATATTCCTGGCCGCATTTCTCCAGCATCCGTTTTTCCTCATACCAGGTAATCAGGATATGGTGCAACAAGAAGATGGCAAATGCGGATACCGGCGCATACCAGAAGACCCTGAACACGATGGCCGCGCCGCCGAATCCGATGATATTGCCCCAGTAGAGCGGGTTGCGTGTATATTTATACGGCCCGCCGGTGGCCAGTTGGCGCTTGAGCGGGTCGCCCGGTTTGCCCTTCCAGCCGATATAGCGCGCCGCATATATCCGGATTCCGCAACCGATAAAGACCAGAAGACCGCCTATTACCCAGCCCAGCCAGGGACAGTACGCATTAATCGGACAATCCGCCGGCGGCTTCAACAACACCATCGGCAGGAAGACGATGATATAAAACGCCCAGCGATAACGGACGAGAAAACGGCCGATGTAATATTTCTTATCCATACTCCCGGTAAACTGATTAAGCAGATTTAGCGGAAATTAATAATCCGTTTTATCAGCTCAATCCGTTTACTTAATACACATTTTACTTGACAAATTAAATATTGGCCTTATATTATATTTGGAAAGGGTTATCTATATAAAATCTCGTTGGCGCAGTCAAACAAAAGGAGTAAATAATATGAAGCATAAAGCCATCCTGCTGAGTTGCATCTTTTTACTTCTGGTAATCATCCTGATGTCTGCCTTGCCGGCCAAGGACGATGACAACAAGACCAAACTCCCGCCCGACCTGCAGGCCAAAGTGGACGATGCGGTCCGCAAAGGCACCGAGTCGGTGCTGAATATGTGCCTGAATATGGGCTCCTTTGAACTGACCGACCACAACAAGCAGAAGCATACGATGCGTTGCGATGAACTAATGCTTTACACCCTGGCACACTGCGGCGTGCCGATAGGCGGCAATCTGGAAACGTTGCTGAACAAAGTCCTGGAGGCGCCGCTGGACAAGACCTATCACGTGGCCCTGCAGGCTATGGCGCGTGAGTATATTGATAAACAAAAATACCAGATGCGTATTGCCGACTGCGCCCAGTATCTGGTTGACAACCAGTGCAAGAACGGACAGTGGTCATACGGCTCCGAGGCGCCTTCAGACCGCTGGAAAAAGGTCATCAGCGGCGATAAACCGGTCGGCGACGCCAAGGTGCCTGACAAGAAATCTACGCTCACGGTCAAGAAAGGCATCCGGATTGTCCGGAGTCGTCCGGGCCCGTCGGCGGGCGATAACTCCAATATGCAGTATGCCCTGCTGGGACTGCGGGCGTGTCTGGAGACATATATTGAACTGCCGCCTGAAACATTGCAGACAGCCAAGAAGTGGATAACCACATCGCAGAACGGCGACGGCGGCTGGGGCTATGCGCCCAACGCCAACCCATCACCGCCTTACGGCTCTATGACCGCGGGCGGGCTGGGCAGTGTCGCAATCCTTTCATTCTACCTCAAGGAAGGCGATGCCAACAAGAAATACATTGACAAGGCCATGAACTGGCTGACCAAGAATTATAATATCAGCGCTAACCCCTTCGTACCGGACGGCCGGCGCGATTACGACTACTATTATATGTATGCGCTGGAACGGGCCGGGATTCTGGCCGGCATAGATAAGTTCGGCGACCACAACTGGTATGAAGAGGGCTGTAAATATCTGGTGGGTGTCCAGTCCGAGAACGGACTCTGGAACAAGAACAGTATGGAAGACACCTGTTTTGCGCTGTTATTCCTGAGGCGCGCCACCGCGCCGCTCAAACGAGTCGTCACGCCAGGTGGCGGAAGATAATATATTACCACGAAAGCGTCCCGAAAATATTCGGCCTGTTTTCGTGGTTAGGGATATACGAAATCAACACCCCCTTTTCCCATGAAATCAACAAAAATAATAATCATCGCCTATCTTTTGGCTATCATATTGTGCTGGATAACTCAGCCAATTATTGTTACTGCTTCATATGACCCGACAAAGAAAAAACGGTCTATAGAATTGATAAATCAATATTTTGATACAACAGACAAGAACAAAAAGGCCGAGATATTAGAATCCATTTCAACCGAGATAGACCCGATTCCGAAAAACACTATCCGTGAATTTGCGGACATAATTTACAAAAATGTAATGGGCGGCCAGAAAACACCTGATACTAAAGATGAACATATATTACAGGACAAAGATTATCCGGGCGGGCGGTATCTGTTAATCAAAAAGGGCAATGCGGTTAAATATCCGTTGGTAATTGCCCTCCACGGCGGCAGCCATGATATGAATAACGCTCTCCGACAGTGGTCATTTGCCATACCAGCGCCATCCATTACCATTTGCCCTCAAGGTCTTAAGAAAGCAGACCCATGGTGGGCAAGCGATCCGGCAGCAGAGTTATATGTGATGTCCATATTTAATGAAGTCAAACGTTCTTACCCAATAGATACTAATCGGGTTTATATTATTGGATTCTCAATGGGCGGCTGGGGCGCTTTTTGCATTGGTGGGCATCGGGCTGATTTATTTGCGGGACTGGCCGCCGGGGCTGGCGGTCTGTTGCATCGGGGCGATTTCAAAACACTTATCCCCGGCTATATCCCTAACTTAAGGCATACCGCCGTATACGCATATTTTGGCGCAGCAGACCGTGAATTTACCACAAGCGGACAAACGGTTAAAAGCGCCATAGAATCACTTGACAGACTATCAAAAGAAGAAGGAGACTACCCGCATATTTATAAAGAATTCCCCGGCGTTGAGCATAAAGTTATCCCTGAAGAACATAATAATATTCTTAAGTGGCTGTTTACCCACAAGCGCAATCCATATCCTCAAAAAATTACGTGGGAAGCGCCTGACCCACGTTATCCGGGAGGCCCTATTTTTTACTATATCAAGTTATACCCGCCACAGATGGGCACAACAGTTAAAGTTACCATCAAAAGTAATAATTCAATAGAATTAACCGCGACTCCGGAATCTTTACAAGGGGTTTTAACCGTTTTCTTGAATGATAAGATGGTTAACTTACAAGACCCTTTACAGGTAATCCTAAATGGTAAAAAGGTCTTTAGTTCACGAGTTGATTATAGCCTTTCTGCTTTGCTTGAAACCATAGACGCCAAAGGCGATTTAGAGATGTATTTTACGGCAAAGATAGAAATTCCTCTGGGGCAATAAGTCGCGATACTATTGGGGCCGTTGCCGCCACAGAAGCGCCAATATAATTTACACTGTGATATATGGCAAAATCACCATTGATAACGACAGGATATTTCAATATGATATTCTATATTTTACGCAATTTTATCTTGTCCGTCCTAATTGGATTGACTGCGTTAGGTGATATTATTACCTTGAACTCTGGAGAAAAGAATACTTCACCAGGGCGGGTAATTGAAGGCAGATTAATTGAATCTAATGACAAACATATTATTATGGAAACCTTTGGCGGCAGAAGAACTATCCCCCGCCAAAGGATATCTCAACATAACATAAAACAGGTCAGCGCTTTTGAGAAATACGAGAAACAAATAGATTCTCTGGGCAAAGATGCCAACATAGAACTTGAACCGGAAAATAAATCTCTATCCGAAACGGTTACTTCTTTGCTTAAAAGTTTAGATAGACAGGAAAAAGCATATTTAGAGAACCTGCCCAAACCGAGGGCAATAATTCTTCGGGTTGGCGTAAGACAAGGCGACCTTTCCAAGGAAGAAATAGAGAGATTGGTTAATGTAGTCAAAAAAGCCGCACAACTTTTAAGCCGCATCTCGGTCAAACAAATTTATCTCTCAGAAGTAATATTTACTATTCCAAGTAATACCGGAGACCTTGTTTTTGATAAAACATTTACCGGTGTTCCTAATGGTTGGTCAAATATTCCGATAGGCGTGAAGGACTGGTGGGCGCCTCTTATCGTTCATGAATTGGGACACTCCAACCTGACACTCCCGGATGATGATAATGCTGCGGCTGGAGGCGAATATGGCAAAGGACCTTATCCCTGTATTATGGCACACAACTATGACCAAGGTTATGGGTTATGCTGCCAGAAAAAATTAAACCTGGGCCAGTTTGGTAAATTCTCTGACTTGCTGGAAGAAGAAATTCCTGAACCGCCCCAGACAAAAATAACTATTAATTATCCCGGAAAGGAACCAAAGCCCAAATAAAATAATTGGACCGGAATCGGGAATCCGGGGGAATCCGGGGACACGGGGAATCCGGGGAATCCGGGGACACATACGAATTTGGGATGCGTCCCCAGATTAGCCGGATAAGAAATCCTGACACTTCGGTGTCGGGATGCCCGATAACCCGTATAAAATCTCACTTTTTTGACATTTCCGCTATAGTTTTCCGCCCTTCTTGCCGATATATAAATGGAAGGACAAGGGTGCTTTCCAGCGGCGACCTGATGGAAATCCCGCCTTGACCCCGCCTACGCCCCGCCAGAGGCGAGCAATGCTTCGGCGGGCAGGCGCGACGCCAAGCACGAGAGGGATATCGGGCACCAACACCAATAAGGAGGTGTTCTGTATGTGGTCGCGCCACCGACGCTAATGGTTGGGATAATGACGACGATTATTCCGCAGAGGAACAGTTTGAAAACCGCGTTTATCACGGCCAGGGGGGAGTGCCGTCTCAAAAAATCCCCAACCGCCTGTCGGATGTCATCCACCTGCTCAACCGTCTGCTCTCGCTCCATTGCCCTTTAGCCCGGAATGCCGATGTCATCATCTCGCTTTATCACACCGGCTCAGTCCACCGGTCTATGGCGAAGTGCCGGTTGACCTTCGCCCGGATGAAAGATGTCCTGCGCCTCCTCAAAAATGAGTATCAGGACTTAAAAGCCCATACCCCGGATGGCGTCCGGACTTTTACCCTCAAGGAACTGGTCATGCTCATCGGCGGCATTTTATCTAAGGTGGTCATCCGCCCGATTCTCAAGACGCTCATCCAGGCCTATGACGATACAGATGGCGACTATAAAAAGATATGCGACAAATATCAGATACCGGTGCGCACCTATCACTATTACCTGAATAAATACATCAAAAAACCCTATGTTGAATTTTGCGCCCAGCGCTAATGTTATCGGTGGAATTATCCAGGGTTACCAGCAGGATTGACCGCGGTTATGCCTGATTTTTAGAGGTGTTATCCGGCAAATCTGGTCTGGTTATCCCTAATTTTTAGGGACGTTATCCGGCAAATCTGGTCTGGTTATCCCTGATTTTTAGGGGCGTTATCCGGCAAATCTGGTCTGGTTATCCCTGATTTTTAGGGGTGTTATCCCTCAAATCTGGTCTGGTTATCCCTGATTTTTAGGGGTGTTACCCCCCAAATCCGGTCTGGTTATCCCTGATTTTTAGGGGTGTTATCCCTCAAATCTGGTCTGGTTATCCCCTGTTTTTAAGATGGTTATCCCCCACCCTCCCCCCACCCCCCTGGCTGACCTATGGCAAAGGGACGGCTATTCCGACCAGGTCAAAATCCACAACACTTTGTATTATTTGAGGTTATAAAAAGCTGCTATTTTGGGTTTGGCAATAGGTTGCCAAAACCCCCATATATCAGGGAATCAAAAAGGTTCCCCGGAAGGATGGGGTTTATGAGACGATTGATATTAGCGGTTCTGGTTATTCTATCGGGATATGCGATGTGGGATGTTGGTTACGAGCCACAGATTGCACAGATTAACGTTGTTGATTTCTCTAAGAACTGAACTCTTGCGAAATGGGAAATAAACCACCCAAAAAGTGTCATTCTGAGTCCCGACACGGAGTGTCGGGACGAAGAATCTCGTCCCAAACCCTCATAAAATGCAGATTCTTCACGGAGTTTACCCTGAGCGTAAGTAAATGGTAATCGTAGAACTATTCTATCCGGACAATATAGATATTCCGGCAACGGTTATCATTACAGATACAATTAAGGATTTGGCGTTAATCAAACCGTCCCGGAAACTGCCTTATTCAGCGCATCTTGCAGATAAGGATTACAAGCCATACATTTTTACGCCGGTCTATACCGTGGGCTGTTCTCTGGGCTTAGAGCCGCGTCCGTCATCCGGTCAAATCTGTGTAATCCATGGCTCCTATTGGGAGATATCATCACCCATCCTGCCCGGCAACTCCGGAGGTCCGGTCTTTAATGCCCGGACCTACGAGGTCATCGGCATTGCAGTTTGGGTCAGGACATACAACGGGCAGTTGATAACCACAATGGCCGGCATTGTGCCTATACAATCTATTTACGAGTTTATGGAAAAGTACACGGATTGAACAGATAGAACAGATTTCCGTTAAATCAGTTTAATCCGTTTACAGGAAGGAGGACTTTATGAAAAAGGATTTTGGAATCTGCAAGGAGTGCGGACAACTAATCAGTCCGTTCAAGTGGGCAGTTGAAAACTGGCTGTGCGAGCGATGCGACCGGGAACGGTTCCCGTCCTATTATTACGAGCCGCCGGATGACCCCCTGGCGCATCTCTTTAGCAGTTACATATCGGATGATGGTTCATACCGGTTCCTGACCGAACACCTTTACCAAAAACCGCATCTCTATGAGGTCTGTTTCCGGGAAGTCCGGCCTTACATCAAGTTCCTGCAGTGTTTTGACGGGCTGACCCATCTGCTCAAGTTCCTGAAGACGAAAGATAATGACTTCCGGGATACCATCGCCGGCAGCCGGGCCAAACTCAAATCCGATTTGATTGGACTGGGCAAATCTAATCGGTATCTGCGGCCGGCCGTTATCAGCGTCCTTCTTTTCGTCTGCCGGGACGAACTCAAGCGGAAAGGCACCAGGGGCGAGAAATTCAGCAATGCCTATTACGAACTCATAAGTCAAATCGGTAATTCCGCTCAGAGCTCGGCGGAGTAGCCGTTGAACACAAACCCTATGAGTAAACTGATTAATCGGTTCAATCCGTTTAATCCGTTTACTGAAAGGTAGATTGGAGGTGATTGAAATGTTTGACAAGAAGTTTGAGTCAAAGTTGTATCCGTCGCCTACCGAGGTGGCCGCCGATATGCCGGAGCGCTGGATGGAGACGTTGATTAACAACGCCCAGCGTCTGTTTGACCGGCTGATAGCCAAGGCGCCCGATGCCGGCACATTCAACAAGGTGATTGCTGAACCGTCCAGCCGTGAGTACGAGGACGTGCTCAATCCGGCCAGGCGCAGCAAGAAAGGCCACACGGTCCAGGAAAGCAAGGCGCTCCGAACCAGCAAACTCCTGGAGGTCTATGACTACTGGGTCCAGCGGCTGACCAGGGTCTTTGGTAACGGCGCCCAGTTGTTCAAGGAGGCGGTCACCAACGCCAAGAGTTGGTGGGCCCAACAGATGGCTAAGGTGCTCAGGTTCACCGGTGACCGGGTCCGTGGTCGGCGCCTCGCGCCGATTGCCGCGGCCTATCTGGCCGGCGACCAACGCGCCCGTCAATGGGCCGGACCGGGCGACACCGCCGATGGTAATCCCTATGATATTACCAGAGACGGCGAAACGTCCGCATTCAAGGCCGCATTTGAAGGTCGGCTCGTCCAGGGTGGTACACTTATTATCGCTTCAGATAATCAGGCGGGTATCATTCTGGCGCAGAATGAGATCAATATGAACAGTCTGAACGGGTTCCGTGACACGGCCAAGGCCGACGCCTTTGTGCTCACGCCCGCGGCGGATAAGTGTTTCTGCCTCTGGAGAGTGGATGACGAAGGCCAACTCTACCTGCATACCCAGGTCGGTATCAC
>JACQXL010000112.1 GCA_016208805.1 Planctomycetota bacterium
AGGTTATGTCTGGGAAGCAGACCGCTGGCTAAAAAAAGGTGAAAAACATCCGTGGGACCCTAATAAGAAACCTGAAACACTTCCTCCGCCACCACAGGTTGATAAGGGCCAGGGATCTATTGCCCAGAACTCAACCCCACGGATACTACTCAAGGTAGAAAAGTGTTTCATTAAATCAATGGAAGACGGCCAGGTTGTTATACTGACCGGTAAAACCGATTTCCCTAACGGAACAATCCTGGTTAATGAGTTCAGCCACTACTTTGAACCGGATATGGCGTTATCCAGAACCGAGATAACCATAAACAGAAAAGAATATGATAAAACATTTTCTGCTATTATCGGGCCGCTTGCCGAGACCATACCTAAAGGTCTTTATCTGGTTACCACTAAATTCAATCCATTTATTCAGACAAACGATGTTCTGGCTAAAACCGGTAGACAAACCGCCAAAGATACATTGACACTCATCGTGGGCACGAAAAAAGATATTGAAAATATGATAAACCTTACCGTGCCTAAACTGGAATCCATTATCGCTGAATCTGAAGACCTTTACAAAGAACTTGGCGAGAATTATCAAAGCACAACTGCCAGCAAAGATACGAAGACATTCTCTGTATGGACCAAGGAATTCCCTTAGTAATCTTGTATCACTCAAAGATAAGTATGCACTCCTGCTGGAAGGCAAATCATTGCCCCATATTTATGAGGACAAATATGTTTCCACGGCAACATTTGACACCTACCTCAAGGATGCTAAAGACCAGTTGGCCAAAGATAAACAGGCCTATGAAGATATTATTAAAAATAATTAGCCCGATTGTTATTTTGTTCCTCGGTTCTTCCGTCTTTTCGTCATTGTCTTTGGCCGCTGACGACATTATCGCGATTACCCCGTCCATCCAGAGTCGGCTGGTAAAGAATGACCTCAAATATTTCATCGTGGCAGAAGGCACGACCACCCTGCCGGAGCAATCTATCCTCAAGTCAAACCTCTTTTACATATTGTCCGCCCAGACCGAATTCACCCCCGACGCTCCGGTCGGGACTCCGTTGCGACTCTGCGAGAAAACCGAGAAATCGGCCAAATTCATTGATTCCCGCAAATGCTGGGTCAAGAATGGCTTATATGTCATAGAGTTCGGCCCGTATAGCCAGCAACCGCCCCCCGGCAATTACCCTATCAGCGTCTCTTTCAACCCGCTCCGCCAGATAGCCGAAGTCCAGGAGAAAACGGATATTAACGTGGAAATCGTCAAACGCACCGTCCTGCAAGTCGGCACATATGATGACGCCATCCGGGAAAGAAACCAGACCCTCACCACCCTTAAAAAACAGGCATCCAGAGTACCGCCGTTATTCACTGAAGTTAAGGCATTCTTCCTGTCGCTTGCGGAGCCGCAGCGGAGTCCCGATCTTATCATCGGGGATAAAACCAAACCACTGACGGATACGCTCAAATCCTGGCGCCCGGACATAACTCGTCGGATAGACGAAATTGCGGCGGTCGCCATCAAACCTGATGAAATACGCGTGTTTGAACTGGTCACGATGAACCGGAGTCTGCTGGAAAGTCTGACCGCTGCCCTGAAATATCTGGTGGATAACCTCTCGGAAAAGGCGCTGGCCAATCCGGATGATTCAACCATCAGGAAAGAACTGAACCTCTTTGAGAAGCGGCTGGAACAGGACCTTGCCTATCTGGGCGTGGCCAAATCGTTCAACAAGGATACGATTGCCGGGATTATCAAAGAGATAGAAGCAGACATTGAGAAGAAAGAACAGGATAAAATCACATTATTATTGCTCCAACTTTCTAAGGAACTCCCCGAAGAGAATTATGAATTAGTCAACCGGCTGGCCGGCGATATACTGGAATTCTTCAAGTCAAAGTCGGATGACCTGAAAGAAAATATCCTCAAAGACATTGCCGCGCTGAAGAAATTATTGGAGTAATTTGAGAAGGAATACCCCCACAGGGATTCGAACCCTGGTCCTGAGACTGAGAATCTCATATCCTAGGCCACTAGACGATGGGGGCGGATGGCTGCCGGACTAGGATTCGAACCTAGACAAGCAGATCCAGAGTCTGCTGTCCTACCATTAGACGATCCGGCAATATATATCAAATTCTTTACAACTCTACAAAAATCGGATATTAAATCAAGAAATATGTATAAGCCCATTATCGGTATCAATGCCTCATTCGCCTACAACCGGAAATACATAAAACTCAGCCGTGCCTATTGTGAGGCAATTATCAGGGCCGGTGGCGTGCCTTTGATTATCCCGCCCATTTCATCCCTTAACGCCGAATCATACCTGCGCAAGATAGACGGCCTGGTCTTCACCGGCGGTGCCGATATCCCGCCCCGGTTATACGGCGAAAGGCCGCTTAAGGTTAAAGACAAATACGGCATCATCAAACTTATTGTGCCGGAAAAGATGAAATCAGACCTGGCCCTGATGAAATCCGCCCTGGAGCATAAAATACCGCTCCTGGCGATTTGCTACGGCATCCAGTTGCTCAATGTCGTTCTTAAAGGCACGCTCTTTCAGGATATCGCCGCGCAGACTAAGTCCACGCTCAAACACCTCTGGGCTCATCACCCGGTCTATATCTCCGAAGACTCGCTCCTCTATCGTATCGTAGGCAAAAGCAAAATAAAGGTCCATTCCTCGCACCATCAGGCAATCAAGACGCCGGGCAAAGGGCTGGTCATCAACGCCCGCGCGCCGGATACGACCATAGACGGCGTGGAACTGCCCCGGAATAAGCACCCCTTCTGCCTCGGTGTCCAGTGGCATCCCGAGGTAACCATAGAAGACAAAGACCATTTGAAGTTATTCCGTGCGCTGGTCACCGCACCAAAAATAAGGAGACCATGAAGCCAAGGTGTTCCCGGTTTCATGGATTCCTTATAAAAAATGTGCTTTATGCTTCGGATGTGTCGTTATTTTCCGTATTCTCAATCACCGGCAACGGAGTTTCGTCTTCCTTCTGGGCATTGAGCGGTTTGGCATTCTTGCAGTCCGGGTATCCGGAGCAGGCGATGAACTTCCGGCCGCGCCGGCCCCGTTTGATAACCATCGGTTTGCCGCATTTCTCGCAGACCTCGTTGGTCGGCTCGGCCAACGTCGGCGGTTTTAATGAAATGATAGTCTTGCAATTCGGATAGTCAATGCAGGCCAGGAACTTGCCGAACCGGCTCCAGCGCTCCACCATCGCTTTGCCGCACTTGGGGCACTTCTCGCCGTTCGGGCTTTCCCGCCCTTTCTCCAACGTCATCTCGGCCGTGGCCTTGTCCAGGTCCTGGCTGAACGGACCGTAGAAATTCTTTAAGGCATCAATCCATTCCATCTGCTTCTCTTCTATCTTATCAAGTTCTTCTTCCATCTCGGCCGTGAAACCTGTATTGAAAATATTCTCAAAATACGGCTGAAGTTTATCATTGACCAGTATGCCCAGTTCGGTCGCCTCCAGTTGCCGGGCGCTCTTTTTGACATATCCTCTGGCAATAATCGTGGAGATAATCGGCGCATAGGTGGACGGCCGTCCGATGCCGTATTTCTCAAGCGTCTTGACCAGCGAGGCCTCGTTATACCGCGGCGGCGGCTGGGTGAATGCCTGCTGGCTGCCAACGGCGCCATTAAGCCCCAGTTGTTCGCCTTCCTTCAACGGCGGTAAAAACTGCTCGCCCGGATTGGCCAGAACAAGATACCCCTTAAACAGTAACCGGCGTCCGCTCACTCCGAAGAACGCCTTCCGGACAGAAATCTTCTCTTGGCCTTTATCCCTGGTGGATATTTCC
>JACQXL010000123.1:0-7126 GCA_016208805.1 Planctomycetota bacterium
AACGGCTGTCACCCCGACTGCCGTGGCTTTAACGCCAACCCCGCCAGCACCCGTACGGGCTACGGTAAAGGCCTGGGAGCCGTCCAAAGAGATTCCGGCTCTGATTAATATGCTGGTTAACGACGACCCGCTCGTTCAGATGGAGGCGCGGCAGGAACTGTTGCTGACAGGCCGCAAGACGGTGGTGCCGTTTCTGTTGCAATCTCTTGAAAATGCCAAACCGGAATTACGTTATATGATAGTGGAAATCCTGGCTGAACTGCGCGACGAGCAGTCCGTGCCGGTGCTGGTTAAATTGCTAAGCGACAAGGACGAACACACGACCAGCGTGGCATCGGTCGCGGCACGGGCCCTGGGCAAAATTGCCGAACCATCGGCAATTTCGGCGTTACTCAAAACGGCCGTCGCAACGGACGTGGAACTGCGTTACGAGACGATTCAAGCGCTTGGATTGGTCCTGCGCGGGCAGGATATCACCACCACCCAGACAGCGATTCCTTATATCAAAGCGGCATTGACCGATACGGCCAAGACCTTCCAGGGTTATCTGCTCAAGGCCGCCGCGGTCCAGTCGCTCGGCTCGGCCGGCTCAAGGATACCTCGTCCGTTAAAGACCTGATGGGGATAATTAGGAATTCCGATGTGGAAGAAGCCACCGATATGCCGATTGCGCGATATGTAGTTCATGCGTTAATCCAGATTACCGACTACCAAACCGAACTGCCGTCCATCAAACTCCAGAATCCTGATAATACCAAAAAGAAAGAAGAGATTATCAAGAAATGGGAGGAATGGTGGGAGCAGAATAAGAAGGGATATTAACCGTTAGTAAACGGATTTACTGAACTCTTGCGAAACGTCCCCTCCTGTCATTGCGAGGAGCGTAGCGACGAAGTCATGCCAGAGGCAGATCCGCCTCTGGCGGACAATCTCACCGCCGTCCCTGTGGGACGGCGGGATTGCCACGCCCTGTGGGCTCGCAATGACAAAAGAGGTATTTATGCCATTTCGCAAGAGTTCAGTAATTCGTTTAATCTGCTTACTCGGTGGAGATCCCGCCACTTATGGCGGGGGAGGAGTAAAATATTATGCCAGAACGAGGAAGTGAAAAGCGCAAGGATATGCGTCTGCCGATCAAGGGCGGGATGGTTCAGTATAAAGAATCCGGCGGTATATTCGCCCTGTTCAAGGGCTCGTCCGACCAATATCCCATTCTGAATTTGTCCTTACGCGGGATGCGGTTCCTGACGACGGATAGTTTGCTTTCCGGCGACAAGTTAAATTTCACTATCGGCGTGCCGACCCTGGGCGGCGAGCCGCTTAAAGCCGAAGGCCGGGTGGCCTGGGTCCAGCGCTCACCCCGTTATAAAGCCAATGTCATCGGCGTCCAGTTCGTCGCGATGACCAAAGATTCGCTCAGCCGGCTTAAGAACCTGGTTAGTTTCCTGGGCACCAAGATGAAAATAAAATATAAAGTCAAAGTATATTTCTCGGAGCAAATGCGCCAGAAAGCCACCGTTTGGGAATTAGCCCGCGATTTCAACGTTAGCATTAACCTGCTGGAAGGGTCGCTTAACGACAAAACCACCTGGTTGACCATAGAGATAGAAGGCGAAAAAGAAGAAGTAAAACGGGTGCTGGAGTATCTCAAGTCCGGCGGCGCAAAACTCGTCGCGATTAAATAATCCTTGAATCGCAGGGCGGATTAGACTATGCCTTATTATGAAGTCTTACCGGTTGATAATAATTATATGGATAGTTTCTTCTTCCCTGGTTCTGGCGGAGCGACAGTGCCTGCCTGCCGGTCAGGCAGGGAGTCCCGACCTAATCGGGGCGGAAGTTACTCCACAGGAAGTCTATCAGCGCGCCGCGCCGGCGGTAGTCGGCATTGAAGCCGAGGCCAATAACCTTTCATTCTATGGCACCGGCACCATCATCCATCCCAGGGGCATCATCCTGACCGCTACCAACGTTATCCCTCCAAACGCAACCAATATCAGGGTGAGGTTTAAACAGACATCACTCAAGGCGTCTATCCTGATGATGGAGCCGTTAACCGAGACAACACTGCTTCAACTGGAACCCTTTCAGGACAAGCCGATTTCCCGCGTAAGCGCAACCACGACAGAGAATTTCCCATACCTTGATTTGGACAATTCTGATAATAGCAGTATCGGACGCCATCTTATAAATTGGAACGGCTGACCGGCCGATATAAGGGCGAGGTGATAGAAACAACCGCGGCGGTGAACGGCGGGATAGACGGCGGGCCGCTGATTAATTCAAGCGGCAGGGTTATCGGAATGCTTATAATGAACTACTCGCACAGCCGCTGGCTGGGACTGGCCATTCCGATAAACAATATCCCGCTGTTGCCGGACCAGCGCGGTTCAAAGTTGATACCAAAACTAAATAAACCGTTAATATCCGAGTCGCTCCCATACGGGCGCTGGATTCCCTGCATTGCCAAGGTCAAAGCCGTCTTCAATGAACGCTCCAAATTTAATATCCCGCGCACATCCGAAGGCATCGTGCCGTTAAACAGCGGCCTGCGCCGGTTTATACCGGACATAGACAAAGAAATAGAATTTTACGCCCTCGGGCCGGAGGTATCGGTCCTCGCCGGAATCGGATTTGCCAAAGATGACAGCGTCTATATCATCAGCAGTTATGCGCCAGTCAGTGGAAACCTGCGGAGTTTGACAGTTGCTTTTATGAGTGATAGGCCCGCTGAGCCGCAGATATATGACGCCGAACTCCGGGGTTATAACGAGGAGTTTGACTTGGCATTGTTAAAGATCAAAACCGGTATTACCGGTACCCGGATAACACCTTTAACCGCAGCGTGGTCGTTGTTGGGGACTTCTGCTTCGTTGCGAATCGGTGGAGATCCCGCCACTTATGGCGGGGAGCGAAGCGCCCGCCCGGACGACCCGGTCGGACGGGTCGGGCAGGACGTGCTTATTATCGGCGCCAATCCGGATATCGCCGTGAACACACCGGCAGTGAGCAGGGGAATCATCAGTGCAACCGGGCGCCAGGACGGCGCGGCATTCCAGATAGATGCCCGGGCCAACCACACGAATATGGGTGGGCCGGTCTTTAATTCCAACGGCGATTTTCTGGGCCTGTGCGCCCGATACACACAGCCGCTGGAACTCGGCACCAATTCCGGCGTTTCGCTGGTCACCGCCGCCGCCAAGATAAAAGAGGTTTTGCCGGACCTGCTCAGCGGCAAGAAAACGGCCAGGTCGCCCACGCCGCTTTTAGGCGTCCAGTTGATGCCGGGCGTGATTGACGGAGGCGGCGTGCGCATAGAAAACGTGGTTCCCAACACCGCCGTATCAGAGGCGCAGCCTATCACCGGAACTAATGAATCCGGCCTTAAGAAAGGTGATGTGATTATTGGTTTTAACTATCGTGATGTTTTGGAATACCGCCAACTGGTCAGATTGATTCGTGCCACCCGGATTGGCGATACGGTTATCCTGAAGGTGAAAAGGAATAACGAGACATTGGAATTTGAAGTGAAGATGAGGGGAAGATGAGCCATCCCGCTCTTTGTTCCGCAAAGACCGGGACTCCGTCCGTACGGACTCCGCAGATTGATGAAAAATCTATATAAAATATTATTTCTCTGTGTTCTCTGCATCGGAGTTTATCCCGGTGGGACGGTGAGTTCATTCGCCGGCCAGACCGAAGACCAATTCATAAAGACCATAGAGAAAGCCAGGCCGGCGTTTGTCTTTGTGGGCGGCGGTTCAGGCGTGCTCATCTCGCCGGACGGATATATCCTGACCAATTACCACGTGGTGGGCAAGGAAATTGGCGGCGCCCGCGCAAAAGAGTGGATGGTTTATCTGACCTCTTTCACGACCCATACGGATAACGGAACCTCATACCGGGCGAAGTTAGTCGGCGAAGACCCCCGTGGCGATATCGCACTGCTCAAAATACAGATTCCTCCTGAACCAAACAAGACATTCCCTTATGTTGAAATGGGTGATTCCGATACGCTATCGCCGGGCCAGTCGGTTATCGTCATCGGCAATCCCTTCCGGCTGGGCGAGATTGACCTTCAGCCCAGCGTCTCAACCGGCATCATCAGCGCGCTCCATCGTTATAAGGAAGATTATTCGGATGCCATCCAGATTGATGCGCCGGTTAATCCCGGCAACTCCGGCGGGCCGCTCATTACCATGGATGGCAAACTGGTCGGCATCAACGGCCGGATTGATACGAGACACGAATTCATCAAGATTAATACCGGCATCGGCTATGCGATACCCGTCAACCAAATCAAGAAATTTCTTGACATTCTGAAGAAGAGCGGTAAAGTAAGACATTCCTTTATAGAAGGATTGGCGCTCTCTAAGGAAAACACCGATGGTGCAGGCGTCCGGGTTGAGAATGTCAGTCCGGGCTCCAGCGGGGATAAGGCCGGCCTGCAGAAAGGAGACACCATCCTCAAGGTGGATAACCTTGAGGTTTATAATTATAACCGTTTTAACGGCATTATCGGAACATATCCGGCCGGCAGTTCGGTTATCCTTACCGTTAAGCACGCTGCGCCCGATGGCAAGATAATTGAAATACCGATTACCCTTAATGCCCGTGGCGGGATAGAAGAATTGGCCAAACCGGACGAGCCGTTCCTGGGCGTACGGTTCACGGCTGATACCTCGGCGTCGCGCCGGGTCGTGGAGATAGAAGAGGTTATTCCGGATACCCCGGCCGCCAAGGCCGACTTGAGGCCCGGCGATATTATTGTATCTTTTAACGGTAAAACAGTAACCGCTATAAACCAGTTGCGCAACCTGATTAAAAACAGCAAAATCGGCGATAAAGTAACGCTGACTGTCAAACGGGCTGACAAGGAACTTGAAATAACAGTCGTCCTAGAAGGACGCCAGAAGTAGTATGAGTAGTGGCTGGAAAGGTTTAAGGAATTTTGTCTTCCACCGCAAGCGCGAGATGCCGGACGGCCTGTGGATGAAATGCGACAGTTGCGGCAATCTCGTCTACAAAAAGGTGGTTGAGGAAAAACTTCAGGTCTGCCCGGAGTGCAACTTCCATTTCTCGCTGGGCATCCAGGAGCGGCTGGAACTGCTCATAGACGAAAACGGCATTATAGAGGAATTATGGCCTGATATTGAATCAACCGACCCCTTAAACTTTAAGGCCGTGGCCGCTTACCGCGATAAAATCACAGAGGCCAAATCACAGACCGGCCTCAAGGAGGCCGTCGTGGTGGTCAGGGGCAAGATAGAAGGGATAGAGGTAATTCTCGGGATAACCGACTCGCGTTTTATAATGGGCAGTATGGGCTCGGTCGTGGGCGAAAAGATTGCCCGGGCCGTGGAAAAGGCGATGGAACTCAAACTGCCGCTGATAATCGTTTCCGGCTCCGGCGGCGGCGCCCGGATGTATGAGGGCAGTCTCTCGCTGATGCAGATGGCCAAGACCAGCGCCGCACTGGCCAGGTTTGATAAAGCCGGAGGATTTTATATCTCGGTGCTGACCAACCCGACTATGGCCGGCGTGATGGCCAGTTTTGCCGCGCTGGGCGATATTATCATTGCCGAGCCGAAAGCATTAATCGGGTTCACCGGCCCGCGCGTGATTGCCCAGACCATCGGACAGGAACTGCCGCCCGGATTCCAGACCTCGGAATTCCTACTGGAACACGGACTGATTGACCGTATCATAGACCGCCAGCACCTCAAAGGCGAACTGGCATTGTTATTGCGCTATTTTAAGAGGTAAACTGATTGAGCGGATGGAACGGATAAATCAGTTAAATCCGCTTAATCCGCTTACTAAAAAGCAGTATGATGACCGAAATACGCTGGCATGCCCGGGGCGGCCAGGGCGCTCTTTTAGCCGTGCGCACGCTGGCCCGGGTGGCCATCAACCACGGCAAGTTCGCCCAGGGCATGCCCGAATTCGGCGCCGAACGGATGGGCGCGCCCACCCGCGCCTTCAACCGCATCTCGGATAAACCGCTGTCGCTCTATTGCGGCATCACTAACCCGGATGTCATTATTGTGTTGGACACCACCCTGCTTGATGCGGTTAATGTGACCGAGGGAATCAGGAAGGGCGGGACAGTCCTGATAAATACCAACCGTTCGGCGGACGAAATAAAGCAGAAGGTCAACAAACAAATCGGCGGCAATGCCGATGCCCGGATTTATGCGGTTGACGCCACCGGTATTTCTATCAAAGAGTTGGGGCGGCCGATGCCCAATACGCCCATTCTCGGCGCGCTGGTCAAGATAACCGGCGGCGCGATTAAAATGGACGACCTGCTCAGCGATATCAAGCACTCCTTCAGCGAGAAATTCCCGCCCAAGGTGGTGGACGCCAACCTGAATGCGATAAAGCAGGGCTATGAACAGGTCCGCCCCGTTTAGAAATGACTTATACGATTTGGGAACGAGACAACAAATAGTAATTGAAATGGATAACCGTTGGTATTAAAGCAATAATACGGTCATCTCGCTGAGACGACCTATTTCTAACGGGGTTAAGGAGGCCTAAAATGGAAAGCCCGCAGGCAGTCCCGGAGCACCGCAGTGCCTCCCGCTCAGAGGGGCACTTATGCGGGGCAAAACTGAAGAACGCCAAAGAGATGCCCATCGGCAGCGCCATCACCACGCCGGGCAGCGCCGCCGAATACAAGACCGGCTCCTGGCGCAATTACCGCCCCATCCACGACAAGGCCAAATGCACCAACTGCCTGTTCTGCTGGCTCTATTGCCCGGAGGGCTGCGTCAAAGTCAAGGACGGCAAATTCGTTGAGTTTGATTATGATTATTGCAAGGGCTGCGGCATCTGCGCCGAGGAATGTCCGGTAAAAGAAAAGGCCATCAAGATGGTTGAGGAGGGTAAATGAACGAATCAGTCCTATTAGTATTGGGATTGGTTGCGGCCGCGTTTTCCACCGGCTCGTTCCTGCCCCAGGTGATAAGGAGCTGGAAGACCAAACGAACTCACGACCTTTCGCTGATAACGCTGTTGATGCTGTTTGTCGGCAGCATCCTCTGGTTTACCTACGGGATTATCCTGAAAGATATTCCCATTATCGTAGCGAACGGCATTATTAACATTTTATTGTTATCAA
>JACQXL010000123.1:7163-10026 GCA_016208805.1 Planctomycetota bacterium
TGAAGATAAAATATGGCTAATAAAATTGCGGCTTTAACGGGCAACAACGCGGTGGCCTATGCGATGCGCCAGATAAACCCCGATGTCGTCGCGGCCTATCCGATTACGCCACAGACCGAGGCGGTGGAGGAATTCGCCGATTTCGTGGCCAACGGTCTGGTCCAGACCGAATATATCCCGGTGGAAAGCGAGCACAGTTCAATGAGCGCCTGCATCGGCGCCTCGGCCGCCGGCGCACGGGTTATGACCACCACCTCTTCAGCCGGCTTCGCCCTGATGTGGGAGATGCTCCCCATCGCGGCCGGACTGCGCACGCCCGTTATAATGTATGTGGCCAACCGAGCCTTCAGCGCGCCGCTCAATATCCACTGTAGCCACGACGATACTATGGGCGGACGCGACACCGGCTGGATTCAGATATACTCCGAAAACGCCCAGGAAGTTTACGATAATATGATTCAGGCCGTCCGAATCGGAGAACACCTGGATGTCCGCCTGCCCGTGATGGTTTGCGTTGACGGCTTCATCATCAGCCACGCCGTGGAACGGGTTGAACTCCTGGAAGACGATGTCGTACGCAAATTTATCGGGCCTTATAAAGCGGTCAACCCATTGCTGGATGTGTCCAAACCGGTCACCATCGGCGCCATCGGCCTGCCCGATTACTATACCGAGCACAAACGCCAGCACTCACAGGCCATCCTGGACGCCAAACCCCGAATTCTGGAAATCGCCAAAGAATATGCGGCCGTCTCCGGCCGGCAATACGGGCTCTTTGAATCATACAAACTGTCCGATGCCGAAGTCGCTATAGTTATCATCAACTCGGCGGCCGGCGTGGCCAAGATGGTCATTGACGAACTCCGGGCCAAAGGCCACAAGGTCGGTCTGCTCAAACCCAGAATCTACCGCCCGTTCCCCAAAGAAGAAATCCGGGACGCCCTGAAGCACCTCAAGGCCGTGGCGGTGATGGACCGGACGGACGCCTTCGGCGCCGGCGCCACCCCGACCGCCACCGAGGTTTCCGCCGCCTTATACGGACTGCCCAAAGTACCCTTAATGATAAATTACGTCTACGGACTGGGCGGACGCGACATCTCGCCGGCCGATATCCAGGGCGTCTATAACCGGTTATTTGATATCGCCAAAACAGGCAAGATTACAGGAAAGGTATTTGATTACCTGAATGTTAGGGATTAGATGTTAGGGTTTAGATGTTAGTGCGAGGGAAACCGATTGAATGGGTGAAAGCATAAAACATTTTACAGACCTTGATGTATGGAGAAAATCTCATTCGCTATTTCTTAATTTCATAAAAGATATGGAAACGATATCCGCTTCAACCGCTTCGCGCGAAATAACAAAGCAGATGGTGCGCAGTATCGATTCTATTGGGGCTAATACGGCCGAAGGGTTCAACTCACGAACGACTAAAGAATACATTCGCTACCTTGATATCGCCAAGAGAACTACGGCTGAAAGCGAAAACTGGTTCTATAAATTAAGAGATACTAATTTTCTTAACCGCGAAACAGCAACCACCAGAATAAAGGATTGCATTGAAATAAGTAAGATGTTGCAAGGGCTGATGAAAAGTCTGGCTCAGAAACCCAAGCAATAATAGTTGAGCCACTAATATCTGGCCACTAACATCTTGTCACTGAGGTAATTATGGCTCTAAGTTTAAAAGAACTATCCAAGAAGGAAGAACTCTTCACCAGCGGCCAGCGTCTCTGCGCCGGTTGCGGCGCCTCGGTCATTATGCGCCAGGTGCTGATGGCCTCCGATGTGCCCGTAGTTATCTCCAATGCGACCGGCTGTCTCTATGTCGCCACGGCTACCTATCCGTTTACCGCCTGGAAATGCAGTTATATCCACAGCGCCTTTGAGAACGCGGCCGCGACCATTTCCGGCATAGAAGCCGCCTACGAGGCGCTCAAACGGAAAGGCGACCCGCTCGTCAGAGACAAGAAGATAAACTTCATCGCCATCGGCGGCGACGGCGGCACCTACGACATCGGGCTCCAGGCGCTCTCCGGCGCGCTGGAACGCGGCCATCGGTTCCTTTACATCTGCTATAATAACGAGGCCTATATGAATACCGGTATCCAGCGCTCCGGCGCCACACCGCTGGGCGCGTCCACCACCACCTCGCCGTCCGGCTCGCACAGTTACGGCAAGAGCGTGTTCCGCAAAGACCTGACCGCCATCGTCGCGGCCCATAATATTCCCTACGTCGCCCAGGCAACGCCGGCGCACTGGCGCGACCTGATGACCAAGGTCCAGAAGGCGCTGGCCGTGGACGGCCCGTCCTTCCTGAATATACTTTCGCCCTGCCACCGCGGCTGGCGTAATGAGATGTCCATCTCCATCAAACTGATGCGCATCGCGGCCGATACCTGCTACTGGCCGTTATACGAGGTGGAAAACGGCGTCTATAAGATTAACCACCAGCCCAAGCAGAAACTGCCTATTACCGAATGGCTCAAACCCCAGGGCCGGTTCAAGCACCTCTTCGCGCCCAAGGAGAATACCGAGGTGATTGCACGACTCCAGGAAAGCGTGGACAAGGAATGGGTCAAACTCCAGTCACGGGTTAAGTGTGCGTCCGAACCTGCACCGGTCCAGACAGCATAATATTTTACCACAAAGGCCTTTGTGTTCATCTGTGTTTATCTGTGTGCATCTGTGGTTAAATTTTATACAATCAGCGTGCGGAATTGACTCCCCAATCATCTTATATACCGAACTCTTGCGAAATGCCCCTTTTGTCATTCTGAACGGAGCGAAGCCCTTCGCCGTTGTCATTCTGAGCGAAGCGAAGAATCTCGGCGAAGGCTCAGGGTAAACTCCGTGAAGAATC
>JACQXL010000124.1:0-11145 GCA_016208805.1 Planctomycetota bacterium
ATCTCATTAACCTCTCGCCCATTTTTGCCGATATAGATATATTGGTTGTTCATTTGAGTCCCTCCTTTCTTAATGCACCGATATATTATTATCGGCACAAGGAGGGACTTTTCTTTTTACCCTTAAGTCACTGCCATTAGCCGATTGGCAGGCGGGGACATCGGGGGGCGAAGCCGCAGCGCCTGTCCCGATGAGTCACGCCAAAGGCGGACGACACCGGGGAAGTCCCGATGACCATCAGGGCACATCAGTAAACAGCCCGTTCCCGCCGGTGGGAAGTGTCCCGCCCGTCCACGTTTCTGGCATTCTTTTACAGAATCTTCTCGCACCGGACATATAGGGCTGGCCAGTTATCCTGCTTTATTCTGAACTTGGTCCCGTGGTTATGGTGGGTGCGAGCATCAAAGTCTATCAAGATAATCCCTTGTTCCAAGCAGGTTAGGAATTTATCAAAATCAAAATCCCTCAGCATCAGTATTTGTTCATACTTGAACCATTCTTTCCCGCCTTCTTTTTTGCTGTCCGCAATAAGATAGAAGGTGTTTTTAAGTTTTGAACCAATCAGATACTTAAGGTCATTGAATCCCCAATATGGTTGCGGGTCTATCTGGCCAAGTCCTACACGTTTCACAACCGATTTAAGCCATTCCGAATGTCTTTCTTTATCTACTTTTTGATAATTGAAGTCAAACAGAACCTTCTGCTGTTTTCTATCCACGACTATTTTAAATCCCCTGTCGGTGTATCTATCGCCAGCAGTGGTTGAGCGGAAACTCATTTCTTTTGGTATGGTTTTGTGCGCCCAGCCGTATTTTGGCAATAGAATACTTGATACAAATTTAACTGCCTTCGGTGACGATTCTATATGACGCAAAGTTGTCAGAGATGTGGTATTTTTTCGTTGTGCTTTTAATTCCCATTCCGCCGCATTAGGTATCGGCAGATTATTCTCTTTTATGCCGAGTATTTTCTCAAGGGTATTCCCGACTGCACCGGCATTACTTGGTTTCTTGACGCTTTTTAGCCATCCTTGGCTACAGATAGATTTCAATTTTCCTATCAGTTCTTCCTTGGAAAATATCTCGCTCATTTTAGATATTGATAGGCTGGATTACGGGTGGACGCCAGAAGTCAAGCAAGTATTCAAAGGTTACACCCATGGTAATGTAATTAGACGGCCAACCAAAGATACCAATTCTATTAACGATATTTGTTCTATCCCAGATAATGGTATTACGCAATTCGTAGCCAACTGAACGTAAGGCCTCTACAACTGCAATATGAATAGTAATTCGTCTGTTATCCCACCACATATCCGGCACATTAATAATGCAATGGCCTTTGGGTTTTAATAAGGGCAAAAGTCTTTTATATATTTGGGCCATTTCTTGCTGATATTCTTCTATCGGCATTGTGCCTAAATCACGTTCATTCTGACTGTATTGTTCTACTTTAAGAAATTGCTCATTATTCCGTTCAGAGCCTCGCCTGCTTTTATTCTTACGCTGACGGTTCAGGAGATTGGCATAAGGCGGTGAGGTGACCAATAGACTTATGCTGTCCGGTTCTGAATATTGGTCAATATTGATGGCATCGTCGCGGACGGCAATCTGCTTGGTATTATATAAATTCAAGAGACCGTCTAATCTCTGGTTGCATAGCGCGCTATATTTTTCATTCAGGTCAAATCCTACCGCATTACGGCCTAAGTCATTTGCCGCTATTAATGTTGTGCCTGAACCGACAAATGGGTCAACTACTAATTCGCCTTTATGGGTAAACAACTCTATACATTTCTTTACCAGATTAATTGGAAAAGTAGCCGGATGCAAAGTTTTATCTCTGATATCGCGCTTTTCATAGAAGAACTGCCAAACTCCTAGCTGGGACTTAAGCCATTCTTTTGCTGTGAGACAATTAATATGGGTAGGTCCGCAATCACAGGCGCGCGTGTGAGCGATATCTAACTTGTCGGCGGTATATATGGCGGTTGCTTCTTTAATCTTAAGCGGATGTTTCTTTTTGGTCTTATATATGATCGTTGTTTTCTTGGGCATAAGGAAACCATAGCAAAAATGCTTAAACCTGTCAAGACAATGCTGGGCGTAATTCAGGGAATACCAAGCCACAGATTCACTCAGATAGACACGGATTAATTTTGTCTCTTGCCCCGCTTTATTCATCCCGACACGCCGTGTCGGGACAGTTTGTTGATGCGGGATAACCCGCCGTAAGGCTCTCCCCCGACATAGCGTCGGGATGCGAGCCTAACGGCCATCCCGCTTAAGCGGGATTCGGGTTACCAGTCTCTGTTCCCTGTGTTATAATGATTTCCTGATTTGGTTCAGCACGATGGCGTATGCCTTGGCCAGCGGTATTTTCAGGGTGGCGGCCGCGGCCCGGTGATGCCCCCCGCCCCCGAAGTTATGCATCAATTTGTCCGCATCTATGGGCGCCTCGGCCCGGACGCTAACTTTGACCTTGGCCGGCCCTTGCTCCGATTCACGGAATAACAGCGCTACCTTGACACCCTTGATTGACCGCAACACCGTCAGGTAGGTCTGTGACTCACTGCCGAAGGAGCGGAATTTGCGGAACATTGCACGGGTCAGGAAGGCCACAGCCACTTTGCCGCCCAGTAGTAATTTAATATTGCGGATGCATTCGGCAAACAACTGGATGTCGCCCATCAGTTTGTTTTCATAAAGCGGCTTGATGACTTCGCGCACCTTGATGCCGGTCTGGAGCAGTTGGGCGGCCATAATATGGCTGTAGGGCGGGGTGTTAGAGAAACAGAAATGGCCCGTGTCCGTATCCAGCGAAACATACAGGCAGGTGGCGATATCTTTGGTAATCTTCAGACGGGCTGCTAATATGAGCCGGTAAATCATCTCGCCCACCGCGGCCATATCCTCGTCTATCCAATTTACCACACCGGAGATGTCATTAGACGGGTGGTGGTCAATATTGATGATGGGTTTATTTTTTGGCAGGTGCGGCCATATCCAGTCCAGTTGGTCAACCCCGCCCGCATCAAGGATGATGAGCGCATCGTATTTGTCCGGCGCGGGCAGTGCCTTGAGCCCCCGGCCGACCTTGTCAACCCCGGGCAGGAAGCCCAGTTCGGCCGGGACGCCGTCATTGACGATATAGGCGGTCTTGCCCCGCATAAGTGCGGGACTGGCTGCGGCCTTGCCCAATCGTTTGAGCATTGCGGCCAGGGCCAGTTCCGAGCCCAGGCCGTCGCCGTCGCACCGGGCGTGCGTGGTTATCAGGAACCGCTGGTGCTTCCTAAGTTCGGCCAGGACTCGTTTGATAATCTTCATGTTATGTAAACTGATTGAACAGATAGAACGGATTATCGGTTAAATCCGCTTAATCCGCTTACAACTTGTGCGATTAGGGTTTCCGGGGTTGCGTCCGTTACTTTCACCCGGACCAGTTGATTAGTATATTTCTCTGCGCCTTGAAACTCTACCCTCATATAACGTTCAGAGAAACCATCCTTTTTCCCTTCTACCAACACCTCAACCGCTTTATTAATGTAATGCCGTTTGTAATCCAGGGCTAATTGGTCGGCCAGTTTCTGGAGTGTCCTGGCCCGCGCTTTGACGATGCCTGACTGCACCGGTTTTAATGATGCGGCCGGGGTGCCGGCCCGCGGGCTGTAGGGGAATACGTGAATCTTGCTGAATCCGGCCTTTTTACAGACGGCCAGCGTCTGGCGGAAGTCGGCATCGGTCTCGACCGGGAAGCCGACAATCACGTCCGTGGTGATGGATGGGTGTTTTATTTTCTTTTTAATATAAGACAATCGCTTGAGGTATTCCGAGGCGGTGTATCTGCGGTTCATCAGTTTGAGGATGCGGTCGCTCCCGCTCTGGAGCGGGATATGCAGGTGGGGACAGATTTTGGATTGCGGATTGCGGATTGCGGATTGCGGATTGCGCATCAAATCTATCAGTTCATCGCTGATATAATTCAATTCTATGGACGAAATCCTGACTCTCTCTATTCCAGGAATAGTTATGATGCGTTTAAGCAGGCAGGTTAGGTTTATCTGTGTGCATCTGTGTTTATCTGTGGTTACAGGCCAAGTATACGAGCCGGTATTGATGCCGGTGATGACGATTTCCTTGTAGCCGTCCGCGGCGAGTTTTTGGGCGTGTTGGTAAATCTCGTCCGGCGGGCGGCTGGTCGGTTTGCCGCGCAGGTAAGGAATGATGCAGTAGGAGCAGAACTGGTTACAGCCGTCCTGGATTTTGAGCATGGCACGGGTCTTGCATTCACCGCTGAGGCGCAGAGGTCTTTGAGTTCTTTGTGTCTTTGTGGTGAGATTCCCAATATCCATTTTGTCCTCATTAACGACCACTTGGCCCGTAGTGCCTTTGAGGATTTCTTTGACCTCGTCCGGTTTGGAGGTGGCGTAACAGCCGGTGACAATCAGCCGGCAGTCGGGCCTGACTGCGCCGAGCGGAGCGCGGCAGTCAGGGTTGAGTTTGATGGCCCGGCGGATGAGTTTGCGAGACTTGGCCTCACTGGTGGCGGTCAGGGCGCAGGTGTTGATGATGCAGGTATCGGCGGCGCCGCGCAGTTTGGCCTTGAGTTCGGCCATCTCGGCCTGGTTGACCTTACAGCCCAGCGAAATGAAGTTAGAAACTACCATAATAAGTAAACGGATTGAGCGCCCGTACGGGGGCTCAATCAGTTGAATCAGTTTACTTACTTAATGGGTGGCGTCAATTATTTCTTGATAGTACGGAAAATCATATTAATATTAACCACCAAGACACTCAGGACACAGAATTTAGTGTCTTGGTGTCTTTGTGGTGAGCCCGTACGGACGATAACACACCCCTAAATCCCCTCTTGATAGAGGGGACTTGGCGTCAGAATCCCCTCTAAAAAGAGGGGGCAGGGGGTGTGTAACCGGTTACCCACACTTTTACCGGAAGAACCATTTAGAGGAGGTGACTGATGAATAAGAAGATAGTGTTAATCGGCGCCGGTAGCGCCCAGTTCGGCCAGGAAACCGTGGCCGACATCTTATTAAGCAAGGTTCTAAAAGGCAGTGAAATATGCCTGCACGACATTAATCCCAGGGCGCTTAAGACCACCCAGATTGTCACCTCACGCGCCGTAAAAGAGAATAACCTGCCGTTCACCATCACCGCTACCACCAATCGTAAACAGGCGTTAAAGGGCGCTGACTTCTGCGTCATTTCCATTGAGGTGGGCTACAGGTTCGGACTGTGGGAACAGGATTGGTCTATCCCGTTGAAATACGGCAGCAGACAGGTGTTCGGCGAGAACGGCGGGCCGGGCGGTATGTTCCACGCCCTGCGCATTATTCCGCCCATACTGGCCATCTGCGCGGACGCGGCCAAAATCTGCCCCGATGCCTTTATCTTCAACTACAGCAACCCGATGAGCCGGATATGCCTGGCCGTAAAGCGCAAATTTCCGCAACTCAAGTTTTACGGGCTGTGCCATGAAATCGGCTCTATGCCCCATCATCTGCCCAAGTTACTGAAAACCCCGTTTTCCAATCTGGCTATCAAGGCCGGCGGATTAAACCATTTCACCTGGCTGCTTGAGGTAAAATACAAAAAGACCGGCAAGGACGCCTATCCTGAAGTCCGCCGGAAGTGGCTGAATTATATCAAAGGCCGGCCTGAACGGACTATGGTCAATGCCATATTCCAGAAGTTCGGTTACCTGCCGGTCACCACGGACAGCCATTTCGGCGAATACATCCACTGGGCCAAGGACGTTGCGGACCATAAAGGCATCAAGAATTTCTACCGCTTCTATAAAAAATACTGCTTCAAACGGATTAACCGCCTGCAGGACATCCTGAGCGGCAAGAATAAAGATGAATGGTGGACCAAGTTCTCGGGTGAACGGCTGATACCGATGTTTGAGGAAATCATCACCGATGCGCATAAGGAGGAACTGGCCGTGAACCTACCGAACTCCGAACCCCACGCTCCGAACTTACTCATTGACAACCTGCCTAAGGACTGCGTGGTGGAAGTGCCGGCGATGGTGGATAAAAAAGGCGTGCACGGCGTAAAACTGGGGATGCTCTCCAAAGGCATTGCCGGATTGCTGAACCACGAGGCCGCCGTGCAGGACGTGCTGGTTGAGGCCGCCATCCAGGGTTCAAGAGACCTGGCGCTCCAGGCGCTACTGGTTGATACCAATATGACCAGTTTCCGTAAGGCAGAGCAATTACTGGATAAGATGATAAAAACCCAGAAGAAATATCTGGGATATATCAAGTAGATATGCGATACGAGATGCGAGATATGAGAACACTGTTTTTTGGAGTGTGTGTGTTTATTGTAGGTTGCCGGGGTTTTACTCCGCCGTCAGAAGGATTACCGAAGGTCCCGGAGGATGTGCAGATTGCCCGGACCGAGGCGCTGATGAAGCAGGCCACCTGCCGGGTCTATTCCAACAACCGATTTGCCGGCACCGGCAGTCTGATACTTGGGCTGTTAGAGCGAAGCGAGTTACAGCCCAGTATAGGTGGCAGTAATTTCACACCATGTCGGTATGACGTGGCGCTCTGCTCAAACTGCCAACCTATTAGAGATGATATTGTTATCACCGCGGCGCACCTGTTTGAGGGCAGACCCATCAGCGGCGTAGTCAGTCCGACCCCGCAGAGCGGGGTTCATAGCGGTTCACCGATAGAGGTGTTGTTTATGCCGTCGGAAGGGCATCCGAATGCCGATAAACCGTTCCCGGATATATTCAAGGGCATCAGCCGGACACCGGCCGCGCTGATATTATTGAATGAAGAGATAGATTTGGCGATACTGTCAATTAGTCCGACCGGCCGCACGGCGCTTCGCTTGGCGAATAGTTGCGCAGTCGGCCAGAAGATAATGGCGCCCAGTTATAAGCACGGCAAGGAATTGATTTTCCCGTTGGCCGAGATAGTCAATATCACCGGTGAAGGGATTATCTATAACGCCTCAGCCGGCGGCGGCTCCAGCGGCGGGCCGATTGTCAACCTGCAGGGCGAACTGGTCGGTATCTGCAAGGGGCCGATTGAAGGCGGGTTGAAGATAATGCTGGCCAATTACAAGACCATCAGGGAATGGTTAATTAAACTGGATAAAGATATCCGGGAAATTATCAAATAATGTGAGACTTTCCAATGGAAGTAGCAAAACCCACTGAGGCAGAAGAGGTAAGTCCCCCCGCACCTACTTTGGCGCAAGGACACGGTTATAAAGCAAGCCTTCCAGCCAAAGTGGGTGCGGGGGGATTTAGGGGTGTGTCGTTCCTGTTTCCTCTTTACACACCCCGTCCCGCTCTTTGCGAGACAAAGAGCGGGACACCCCTCTCAAGAGGGGATTTTTAGATACTCTGTGTGCTCTTTTCGGGGTACGGCGTTGCTACTTCCATTGGAAAGTGTCAATAATGTTAAAGATTATTTCATCTCTGCTGTTATGCGTTTGGGGTCTTGCGTCTTGCACCGGGATAACGCCAGACGCACCACACCCAACCCAAGACGCCGGGAGCATATCCTTCTTTACGACCTATCCTTCTTATGAAGGGATAACAGACTTTATCAAACATTTGGAACAACAAGCGCCTGACTTGATACGGGTTCAAGAGATAGGTAGTTCAGTTCAAGGTCGGCCGATTTATGCGGTGCAGGTCGGGAACGGGAAAGATGCCCTGTATATTGATGCGGCGCACCACGGCAACGAGATTATCACGCCGATGGTGGCGCTCTATTTCCTAAAATATCTGGTAGAGCATCGTTCTGAGCCGGAAATAAGCGGACTGCTCTCTACCCGGGTTGTTTATATCATTCCCTGTGTCAATCCGGATGGATATACGGCCAGACAGCGAGTCAATGCCAACGGGGTTGATCCGAACCGGAATTACTCCGAGGCGTGGCGTCCATCTAATGCAGATGAGGACGATTCTATCAGCCCGGGCCAAGAGCCATTTTCAGAGCCGGAGACCAGGGCGGTCAGGGATTTTATCGGAGCGCACCCGGATATCAAAATAGCGCTGACTTTACATTCGGGTATTGACCGGATTCATTATTGTCGCCCAAATTTTGATAAGCCGTCTATTCAGGATTATAGCATTTATACCCGTTTAAGCGAGGAAGGCCGTTTGCGGACGGCTAATCTGGGTTGCGGGCCGGCCGGGGTTTCGCCTCTGACCGTTGCACCCACCGGCGGCGGACGGGGCACCACGCTCAGTTGGCTACATTCTAAAGGGTTATATGCCTTTACAGTTGAGTGTTACGGAGACGGAGTTTATCCGTGGGTTGTCGGCGAAAAGTATTATCCGCCGGAAGCGCATATCCTTGATATCTGCAAACGCTGGGTGCCGTTTGAGATGTTTATGTTAAAGGCGGTAAGCCGGTTAGCCGGTGAGCCAGTCAGCCGGATAACCGAAATATATCGCCGAGGCGTTAGAGATGATTAAGCCCATAACAATTACCAGCGCGCCCGGCCAGACAATAAGGCGCCTCGTCGCGGAACGCAAGGATGTGTTGGATGACCCGTACCGGCTGGAAGCGGTGCAGGAATCTCTGGACAGGCCGCTGGAGATGCCGGGCCAATGCGACCGGATTGACCAGAGATGGCAGAATGCCCGGATGCTTTCCGATGCTTTACAAATACAGATAGACCAATTAGGCGGGCGATGGCTGATAAGCGGTAGTAATATTGCGGAATGCCCCGCTGGAAGCGGGATAAACTTCATGCGGAATGTGGAATTGGATGGTATTATCAACAGAAGCCCGAAAGAGTATCAACCCGTTCTGAAGCGATTGCTTTATGCGATTTATGAGTCTCAGGCATTGCTGGAAAAGGCGTTTGAGAAGTTATCGGTAGAGGAACGGAAATACTTGGTAAAGAATATCCTGCCGGAACTGATACTTGACGGAGACAAGATTAAAGACGATTCCCAGATAGAGGCGGAAAAGGTGGAACTGCGTCTGGCTCCGGTGGATGCCAAACCGGAAACACACGGACGGGATACGATTGACCCGGAACAGAAAGAGGGCTTGAAACTGACCCTGAAGGTCAACTACGGCGCTCTGTACCAGGCCGGGATGCTGGTCGCATCGGCCGTGGATGATGCGATTGAAATGTTAACCACAGATGAACACAGATTTACAGAGATGAATAAAGATATTGTATTTTCCGCCGAGACTCCTTATGGACTGGTTGTTATCGGTGGCATCGGGAATAACACCTACAATGACGATGCGATGCTAATAATTGATTTGGGCGGCGATGACAGGTATCTCAACCGGGCCGGTGGAGTGATTGGCGTGAACAGACCGCTTACATCTATAGTTATAGATTTGGGCGGCAACGACTATTATTCTTCAGAACGGAAATTCTCGCAGGGTAGCGCCCTTTTCGGGATAGGTATTCTGGCGGATTTGGGCGGCAAAGATGTCTATCAGGCCGGACATTACAGCCAGGGGTGCGGAATATTCGGCATCGGGATGCTCTGGGATAAAGGGATAGGCAATGATGATTTCTCGGCGGGTATATTCTGCCAGGGCGCCGGCGCGCTGGTTGATAAGGCCGGCG
The DNA here is from genome assembly GCA_016208805.1 of Planctomycetota bacterium. Classification (GTDB taxonomy): domain Bacteria; phylum Planctomycetota; class MHYJ01; order JACQXL01; family JACQXL01; genus JACQXL01. The sequence continues at coordinate 9,588 of JACQXL010000124.1, forward strand.
ATGATTATTACCTCTCAGCCGGCACCATCCAGAATGACCGTCCTTATTCTATGAGCCAGGGGTTCGGCCAGGGCCAACGTCCGATTGCCTCGGGCGGCATCGGCACATTGATTGATTCTGCGGGCAACGACCATTACAGCGCTTATTTCTATGCCCAGGGATGCGCCTACTGGTACGGGTTGGGCATCCTGATAGATAATGCCGGCAACGACCGCTACGATGCCCAGGTCTATGCCCAGGGTTGCGGGATTCATCTTTCTACCGGCGTGCTGATAGACCGCTCCGGCAGTGATTTTTATAACTGCACCTACGGCGGCAACGCCCAGGGCGCGGCGCACGATTTGGCCGTCGGCATCCTGATTGATAAAAACGGACGGGATACATATATTGGCTGCGGTAATAACCAGGGTTCGGCCATCACCAACGCATTTGCCCTCTTTATTGACGGCGAGGGCGACGACCTGTATTACACCACGCCCAAAGGCGGACAGGGCTGGGGCGGCGCGGCCCGCGGATACGGCAGTATCGGTCTGTTTATTGACGAAGGCGGCAACGATTTCTATTCGGAAGAATATCTTAATCCTGATTCGGGAACAGGGAATAGCAGGAAATGGATTAACGGCGACAAGGGCGTTGGCATAGATACGGAAACCACAGATGAACACAGATAAACGCGGATAGAAACGGATGCTCTGCGCTTTCTGCGTAGCCGCAGCGAAGTCCTGACCTTATTGTCGGGGCGCCCTTGCGGTGAAAAAAGATGATTAAGACGGCTGATGCGGTTGTTATCGGCGGCGGGGTTATCGGCACCAGCGTTGCGTATCATCTGGTTAAAAACGGTCTTAAGAATATTGTCCTGCTGGAAAAGAACCTGCTGGGCAGCGGTTCAACCGGCAAGGCGGCCGGGCTGACCATTCACCAGTGGAATACGGAGATTGATATCCGGCTGGTGAGAGGTTCGCTGGAGATATACAAAGAATTGCTGGGGCACCGGCATAAGGAGATTTTCCACCAGTGCGGGCTGGTATATCTGGCAACAAGTTCAGCCGAAGAAGGGTATCTCAAGCAATCGCAGGGACTGCTTAAAACGATAGAGATTAAATCAGAGTGGCTGGATGAGTCCGATATCAGAAAACGGTTACCCATACGGGCAGACGGTTTTAAGAGCGGTTTGCATACGTCCGAAGACGGCTATATTGACCCGTATGAAGTCACTTCGGCCTTTGGAGCATCTGTGCGCAAGAATGGCGGCAAGGTTTACGAGATGACTCCGGTGACCGGTATGGAAACTGCCGGCGGTATGAACCAGTCATCGGTTCATACCGGCGGCAAGGTGGCGGCAGTCACGACACCGGATGGAACAATCTCTACGTCCATCGTAATCATTGCGGCCGGTTGCTGGACCAAGAAGGTCGGAAACTTAATTGGATTAAAACTACCCCTTAAACCATACCGCACTCAGATTGCAATATTGAAGCCAACCCAGCCGCTTCCCAGCCAATTCCCGGCCGTCTATGATATGAACAAGAATATCTATTTCCACGGCGAGACCGGCGGG
>JACQXL010000124.1:11231-13144 GCA_016208805.1 Planctomycetota bacterium
CGGCGACGGCACCGCCGATAGTGAAGAAAATACTGATAGTTATAAGCAGAAAGTGGACAGCGTCTTTCTGGAAGATATTGCCCGGAAGATATCAGACCTGATTCCGCAGATGGGCGATGCACGGGTAGTGAATTCTTGGGCCGGGTTGTGTACGGCCACGCCGGACAGGTTGCCGATTATCGGGCCGGTCCAGGAGATAGCCGGGTTGTTCCTGGACGGCGGCTCTAACGGTTACGGTTTTATGCGGGCCGGGATGCTGGGCAAACTCACGGCCGAACTGGTCACTGGTGTTAAGCCATCGCTTGATATTACTTCTCTTATGATAACCAGATTCGTCGGGAAGGATGTCGCGGATTTCCGGATTAAGCAGGGAATGACGGTCTGAGTATAATTTATGCCTTACCCACACGTCTACATCAAACTCACGCCCGAAGAAAAAGAGAAGATAAGCAAGAAATTAAAGAGACTGCTTCTGGCCGGTAAGCATAATAAACGCAAACCCCTCCAGGCGCTCTGGCTCTCAGACCAGCAAAAGACATTCAGGAATATTGCCGATTGTTTGGGTAAATCATTTGACACGGTGCGCCGATGGGTCTATCGCTACCGCAAAGATGGACAGGACGGCTTTATTAAATGGCTAAATCGTCCTGGTTTCGGGAAAGGGAAAAGGCCCTGAAGATGTGCATATATGCACTTTTTGGACACTTTCCAATGGAAGTAGCAAAACCCACTGAGGCAGAAGAGGTAAGTACCCTCTATCCCCGCTATAAGTAGCGGGATCTCCGCCGACAAGAGGGGATTCCCGCCTGCGCCGAGGCTTCGGCGGGCAGGTAGGGGTGTGTCGTTCCTGTTTCCTCTTTACACACCCCGTCCCGACACTGCGTGTCGGGACACCCCTCTCACGAGGGGATTTTTAGATACTCTGTGTGCTTTTCGGGGTACGGCGTTGCTACTTCCATTGGAAAGTGTCACTTTTTGACCTGTTTTTATCGCTCTTAAAAACACCATAAATGCACACCTTGATGCCCTGTAACCCGCATAAAACCTCAGCCCACCCCCCCCTTACCCTACCCCTCCACCCTCATCATCCTACCTCCGCACCGGTTCTATCCAGACCTCACCATCTTGATACCCGGAGGGATATATTGCAGTAAGGTTATTCTTATCTGTCCGTGCGGTCAGGGGTGTATGCGGATTACTATATCGGCAGATGTTTTGACCTATCAGGGTATGTCTTCTCCTGGTAAGGCCGCTATGCCGTCAGGGAGAAAGGCATATGAAATCTTATCTCTGGATGAGATTTCCTAAAATCCACGATGGGATAAACGTAAAATACAAATAAAAGTATTGACTTTATTAGAGATATTTGCTCTAATAATTGAATGAAAGCAGGTTTGGTTATTCCTGTCCTGAGCGCGGTGCTTTTGGTAATCGTATTAACCGTTGCCTATAAAATCCAGCCCGTTACGTCGCCTAAGACAGACAAAGACACGGCCCATCCCGTGCGACGAGATGCTAAAGAACCGGATAGCCCTTCTAATAATTCTATATATTCCAGAAGACCAGTAGAGCGTCTCAAGGCAGCCGCCGGCGATGTGCGCGGTCAGGAAAAGGTTACCAAAAATGATATCCCTCAACTGATTACCAACATCTCCAAAACGGATGGGAAAAATATGCTGGCGCCGTCTGAGTTAGACAAATTGATTCAGACTACATCCCTGGGCGAGGCGCTGGCCGTGACCAATGATTTATCCGAAAGCGCCATCCGTTCCCTGATATCGGTGGTGCCGGCCGATTACCTGAAACAGAAACTGCTCAATAGCGGGCTGGGTATCACCGAAGAAGACCTTAAACAGTCATCACCGGAAGAGATGGTTTATAATACCCTGAAGATAGCCAAAGGCGAGTTCGGC
>JACQXL010000125.1 GCA_016208805.1 Planctomycetota bacterium
GGACAAAATACGCTCAAGGCAAAGGTGCAGGACACCGCGAATAACTGGTTAGAGGTGACACGGATATTCAATATCTCGCTCGTCAGCATAGAACAACCACCTCCGACCCCGCTCAAGATAGGGCTGGAGATTGTCAGTGGCAATAATCAGGAAGGACTTATCGGCAAATGCGCCAAAGACCCATTAATTGTTCGCGCCTATAATGCAAATACCGGCGTATCTCTGGAAGGCATATCGCTTATATTTGAGGCCACTCAGGTGCCCGGCACCTTTGTAGAAGATACCACCTATTCAACGCTGACCAATATTGACGGCAAATCTGCCCTGCACTACCATTATTCCAGGACACCTGGCATAAATCAGGTCAAGGTCGGGGTTTCAGGCGATGATTCAGTCACGCCTGTTATATTTGATAACCTGGAGGGATATTTGCCGCAAATCACTCTGCAAGAACCATTACCGCTTGAGATTTCCACTATGTTCGGCGCATTGAAGGATGTCCTTAAGGTAAAGGTTATAGACCCACGGAAAGGAACCGGGCTCAAAAATGTTAAGGTAAAAACTAGGGTGTGGCTCCTGACCGGCGGTCCCAGGCCGCCCGGCGGTGGCGAGGAACAGCCCGTAGAGGCATCAGAAGGAACAGTGATTGTGTCGCCCTCACGACAGTTAACTGACGCCAATGGCGAAGCGGTCTTTGGTTTTGCCTGGCTGATGACAAATGTTGACGGTTACATAGAGTTTTATCTGCCTGAATTTATTGACCCGACAACCTCGCAACCGCTCAAGAAAAACTCTTCACATATCGGACTGCCGCCGATGTTAAACCAATATCTATGGATACCTATTGTAGATAACGGCCAGGCCCAGATTGGCACAGTGAGCCAAAAACTTAATAAGCCGCTGAAAGTGTATGTATATAAAACAGATGCGTTTGGTAACCTGATACCAACGCAGGTAACCTTTACGGTAAAAGTAGGCGGCGGGACGATTGTTGGCATGAATCCACAGATGACGGTGGACGGTTACGCGCAGATAGAGTATTCTTTAGGAGATAAAACTACCTTACAGATAATAGAAGTTGCAAGCGAAGGCGAAAGAATATATTTTGCTGTCGGGATACCAGAGGTAATTCTGATAAAAGAGACTTCACCGGGAAGCGGAGTATTTACTCCAACAGATTATATTGATACTATCGGTGTTCTGCAAGGGGATGGAACAATCGTAGCATCAGTTGATGCCGATAAAGAATTTCGGGTTGAATATAAATATGCTAATATCCAGAATCCACCGAATTCACTTATTTTAATGTTAGAGGGACGAGATGAGAAAGGAACGACCGTGTCTTCTGGCGTTGCTTTTGGTTCAAGGCAAATCGTAGTATATAAAACATTGTCTCAGCCGGAGCCGGAGCGTTATGTTTTATATCGGTCAGACCCTATTATTTACACGGACTCGCGCATTGAACGGGCCGATGGTGTCATAATAGACCCTATCTCAAAATTGAGCAGTGGGCAGGAACTGATTCAAGGAAAAGTCGGCGGGTATATACTGGGATCAGATGAGTTAGTGGTCATAGGTAGTCATAAAGACAAGAGCAATGGTTGTGGTCTTCGCTTATTTCTGGATGATGGATATGTTACCGAATTGATAGATTGGCCAGCAACCACTACACAAAAACGCTCTCCGAAGTTTTCTTTTATAACGGACTATCCTGTAAGAATTGAAGTAATTGACCCTGGCGCAAATGGAAATAAAATGGTAGAAGATATCCTTGAAGCTATTTCAGACACTGATGGAACAGTTGATATTTTTGAATTAGCGCAAGTAATTAATGAGGAAATACTTGATGTGATGGAAGTAGGTCTTAAAGGATACCACAAAAAGGTGATGATTGACCGCCGTGAGATTGGGGTTGAATGGCAATCTAAATATGGCGATTACACGGATGAAACATGGATAGGAACATTAAATTATGCTGGCGATTTTGTTATCAAACTCTACCATCAATTCTTTGTTAGCGGATATGAAAAGACTTTCAGTTGGGGAGATCTTAACTCAAAAAAAGAGCATTGGGTGGGAACTAACGATACTAACCACATAGATTCCGTAGATATGGTTGCTTGGTGTGGTCATGGAACAAGAGAATCAGAAGTAACAGCAGGAAATATATGGTTGAGGTTTTTTGTAGACAAAATCCCAGAGCAATTAGAGCCAACGGAAAAATTGACACCATCGGAGTTATCATTGGGTGAGACAGATCTTGAGTGGGTAGTTTTTAATACCTGCAGATTTTTATCTGATAGTGCCATTCCGATCTTTCAAGCAAATATGAAAGGTGCTCACCTTATTTTAGGTTGGAAAACTGAAATGACCGTGTATACCGATGCAGGCAAAATATTTGCAGAGAATGTCTTGAAAGAAATAGACAATGACACAGGTAAGCGTTACAGTATTGTGAAAGCATGGTTTAAGCACGCATTAGACATTCAACCATCTGATAACATTGCCCGAATTATTGGTCCAACTTATGTAGAGTTTGAAAAAGTTCCCAAGTATTATACTGACGAAATATTCCCGGACCCAACCGATAAGGCAATTTTTAAAGTATGGGATTCAAAGTAATTGACGCCCTAGTGAAAGGAGAAAAATATGAAAAGAGTTAAAATGGTATCAGTCCTATTGATTGTTATAATTATCGTAACTGTACTGTATAATATATATTCAGCAGAAGATGAAATAGATAAACTCCCGATGCTTAAACTCCCAGAAAAGGCAGGACCTGATAGGAAAAGAGATTTACAATTAAAATACCATTTTCAGAATTCACCCAAATCACAAATGGTCTATAAGGTAAAACACGAAACCATCAATAAAGAGTGGGTTATAAAACTTGCAAGAGATAAATTTAATATCCAGGAAGGAGAATATTCGTCAGATGAAGGCAATAGTTTATTAGGTGCATACCATTATTACCGGGGGAAAGAATGGGTGTTAGAAGTTAAGGCTGCCAGACCAATTATTGAATTGACCAGATTTAAGTGGACAATTGAAAATGAGAAGTCAAACGAACGTTTGCCTACTGAGGAAGAGGCAAAAGCAATTGCTATAGATTTCAGCAAGAAACTGGACATATATCCCCAAGATGCCGTATATCGAGGCGCAAGATTTATGATAGAAAAAGAACGTATTATAGATATTGGAGGCACCAAGATAATACAAGGTTTTGAGACCTATGGTGGGCATATTATTTTAGACTTTGACAGATTCTTAAATGGATATGGCTTTTGGGGATCTGTATCTTTTCATGTTAAGGTTGCGAAGGGCGGAAAAGTTGTGAAAGTATATCAATCATGGCCCGAACTAGAGCCGTTTAAGGAATATCCGATTATCAAACCAGAAGAGGCATTTGAACGATTAATTAATGGTAATGGTATCATTTGGCATGTACGGGGACAGGATGATTATATTCCTGAAGGTAATGTTTACGAGATTACTTTTTGTTATTATATCTCCCCTGGATACCAAGAATATGTGCATCCCTGTTACTATTTTAAATGCAAAGATATTAAAGGGAGAGATTTTATGGGAATGATTGGAGCGATTAAAGATGAATATATAGACAAAACAAATCAAGACCCCACTAATTTACCCGTGCATGTTAAATAATATTTTATTCAAGGCAAATGCGCAGGAACAGGAAAAGGCGGAGCGAAGCGGAGTTCCGTCGGATGACGGGAACAATAAAAAGGACAAGGCCAAGGAGTCTCAACCGAAATGAAATACGAATGCGGGCCTAACACCGAGCCGCAGATAATAGCGGCGCTAATGACCTTTGGCGTGCATGACTATGAAAAGATTCGCTTTGCAGTCTGTCCTTGTCAACCTATATCTTGACCATCCTTCGTTGCCTCTGGATAGACCCTTTAAACCCCGCATAAATACTGTCTAACGAACCACTGATTAACATAGTTCGGCTGTTAGACCGAAGGGAGTTATAGCCGACTAATAGTTGGCAGTAATTTCACACCATGTCCCACGCGATGCCGCATGGCTGTCGGGTATGACGTGGCGCTACCGCTCAAACTGCCAAACTACAGATGGGACTGTGGATTTGCACGGATTAGGTTAATGGGTGTCCTGCCAACATCCGCATTCCAGCCCCCCGGTCCCGCACCCCTAACGCAGGATAGCCAACCAGGGTATATGGGACAGCCCCACAAGGTATATGGGATAGCCTCACAGGGTATATGAGATAGCCTCACAGGGTATGTGGGATAGCCTCACAAGGTATGTGGGGTAGCCTCACAAGGTATATGGGATAGCCTCACAGGATATGGGGGATAGCCTCACAGGGTATGGGGGATAGCCCCATAGGGTATGGGGGATAGCCCTACCCCCCATTAGTATATCCTGTCATATCCTGATATATTTCTGCATAGAAGATAGTTCCGCTTATTTCAACTACTATTACATCATATAGTTATAGATTTTATTTGTGCATAGATGACGGCACAATTTGCTTGACTAATCTCCGATTTCACCTAAAATGTGCATAGATGTTAGCAGAAAGACCTCAACCCTACTGCTGTTATCTATGCAAGATTATGACATAACTGAATCGCTAATCTCCAAACTGGACGACCGGGAATGCGCCCGAATCTTTCACGCATTTCGCTGGCCGGATGGCATCAGGTGTATCAAGTGCAATAAACCGCAACACAAAATTTATACAACCGGAACTTCTTTCCGGTATCACTGCGCCGGGTGCCGCATCTGGTTTAATGATTTTACCGGCACAGTCATAGAGAATACCCGGCTGAATTTAAGCCGATGGTTCAGGGCCATCCATTACTTCCTGAATCTGGATTTGACCTGCGCTGAGGTCGGCCAGCGGCTGGATATCAACCGCAATACCGCGCAATATCTCCGGCAAAAGATACTTAAAGACCAGTTATGGTGTAAACTTTTATTGCAGAAAATCTCAGGCCAGGCAAACAGGCCGATGGTTCATTTAATGCAACTCAGAGAGGTGCAAGAATATTTAGGACTGAGCCAGCAGACGCTCTACCGGCTGATTAAGCAGGGCGCGTTATCGGCCAGCAAGGTGGGCGGACAGTGGCGCTTCAAACCCGAAGATGTCCAGAAATACATCACCCACAAACTCAACCGCTACGGCACCGATGCCATCACCGAGACCATCTTATTCCGGCCCGAAGTCCTTAATAAATACCGCAAAGACAAAACCAAATACTACCTGCAGGAAGAGGCATACCAAGGGTGGGTCGGCTCAAAGGAGGACTATAACTTTATGCAGAACGCGCTGAACGTGCTGGGCCAGGGCGCTAAAGATGCGGCCGCGCTGGGCCAGATTGCATTTTACGACATCCATTACCGCAAGGTGGTTATTTCCGGCGGGCCGGCATTGGCCATCAGCGAGAAGGACTATGCGGGACTGCCCCCCGCATTATTCATAAACTTCTCTAAGATTTCGTCTGAGGCCGTAGAGAATTATTATATCATAAGGGCAATCCAGCACATAACCCGCCCTGGCGGGGTTATGTGCTGGGCTACTTTATGGTATAGACACGAATATCTAAAACATTTTGTTATCATTTTGAGCATCATATGAATAATCCGGGTTAGGGCGGAATGGTGAATAGTGCGGGTTTTCTTGACTTTCTACCGGGTAAATATATTCTAATTTTCCTATGACTTCCGTGAAAGTATTCATCATCCGCGCGGCCGGGACAAACTGCGAGCTGGAAACCGCCGCGGCCTTCCAGAAGGCCGGCGCGCAAACCGATATCTTCCACATTAATCAGTGGATGAACAACAAGCAACTTATCCACCAGTATCAGATATTCGCCATCCCGGGCGGGTTCAGTTACGGCGATGATATCGGCTCCGGCGTGGTGCTGGCTAACGAGATGCGCGCCAACCTGATGGACGAGATTAACCGTTTTGTCCAGGACGGAAAACTTATCATCGGCATCTGCAATGGGTTCCAGGTGCTGGTCAAGGCCGGTCTGCTGCCAGGCATCAACCCCGGCGTGACATCAGACGCCACGCTGACGAATAACGATTCGGCTAAATACGATGACCGGTGGGTGCACCTCAAGAAATATTCCAATAAATGCGTGTTTACCAGCCATCTGTCTCGCATAAGTGCGGGACTGTCTGCGGACTTGCCACACGAGACGATTTATTTGCCCGTGGCGCACGGCGAGGGTAAATTCATCACCAAGGATAAAGCAATATTGAATACGCTGGTGGCCAACGACCAGGTGGTCTTCAGATACAGCGACAGCAAGGGCAATCCGACCATGCGCTATCCGGAGAATCCGAACGGCTCGCCGGACGGCATTGCCGGTATTTGCGACCCGACCGGCCGGATATTCGGGCTGATGCCGCACCCGGAGCGGTTCCAGGATGTGACCAACCACCCGCATTGGACCGGCGGACAGGTGCGCGAGGCGGATGGGATGTTTATATTCCAGAATGCGGTGGATTATGTTAGGAATAGTGTTCGTTAGGTTCGTTAGACCGTTAAGTTCGTTGGGCTTGTTGGGTTCGTTGGACTCGTTGAGGAGAATAAATATATGAAAATTATAAGATTTGAGGATTTAGAATCATGGCAAAAGGCAAGAATAGCAACAAGAATGGTCTATGAACTGGCAAGAAAACCAGCATTCTCTAAGGATTACAGATTAACAGGTCAGATTACCGGCGCCGCTATTTCTATTATGAATAATATTGCGGAGGGATTTGACAGCCAATCTAATAATGTATTTGTGAGATATTTGAAGATTTCTCGCGGGTCGGTTTCGGAAGTGGAAAACTGTTTGTATGTGGCGGTTGACCAGAATTATATAACACAGGATGAGTTTAGAAAAGTATTTGACCAGTCCGAAAGAGTGCGCAAATTAATTGATGGGACATTACGCTATCTACGAAGCAATCGGGCGCAACGGAATCAACGAGATTAACGATATTAACGAGTATAACGAACAAAACGGGAGGATATATGAAAGTCGTGATTATTATGGGTTCAAAGGGCGACCTGGAGCATTCCCAGAAGATTGCATCCGTTATCAAGAAGTTTGGTGTTGATTGCATTATGCGGATTGCCTCGGCGCACAAGGTGCCGCTCAAGGCGTTGGAGATAATCAAGGAATATGCAAAAAATGAAACGGTGTTCATTACCGTGGCCGGACGGAGTAACGCCTTAAGCGGGTTCGTGGATGCCAACACGGCATTCCCGGTAATCGCCTGTCCTCCATACAGCGATAAGTTCGGCGGCAACGATCTGTATTCAACGCTCCGGATGCCCTCCGGTGTCTGTCCGATGCTGGTGCTTGAGCCGGAAGAAGCCGGTCTGGCCGCGTTGAAGATAATTGGGTTAACCAATCAATCATTGCATAAGAAGATAGAGGAATACCAGAAGACAAACAGGGATAAACTTGAACAGGACGACAAATCTTTGAAATAAGGAAGCCATAAGAACAGGAATCCTGATTTCCTGGTCTCTTTATAAAAAGATGGTAGAGAGGATACCGGTTACGGCAGAGGGCTTGAAGAAACTTCAGGCCAAGCTGAAGAATCTGCAGGAAGAGACCCGGTCTAACGTGGAAAGACGGCTGGGTGAAGCCCGCGAGCAGGGTGATTTGTCCGAGAATGCGGAGTTTGATGCGGCCCGCGAGGAACTCTGGCGGGTTGACCGCGAGATTACCGAGCTCAAAGACCGGGTTAACCGGGCTGAGATTATATCGCCCGTTAAAATAAAAAGCGGCGAGGTTGGTTTCGGCTCAAAGGTTAAGTTGAAAGACATCAAGACCGGCGAGATTGATGAATATACACTGGTCGGCGAGGGCGAGTCCAGCCCGCGCGAGGGGTTGATAGCCATCACCACGCCCATCGGCCAGGCGCTTATCGGGCATTGCGTGGGCGATAAGGTTGATATAAAAGTCCCGGCCGGTATCATCCATTACGAGATAATGCAGATTAATTGAATATGTCAGAAGTTGACATCAGGAAGATTGACCAGATTATCAAGCGGTTCCCGCCGCACGAGAGTAATCTACTGATTCCCATATTACAGTCGGTTCAGGAGGAATTCGGCTACATTCCTCCTGAATCAGTAAAACTCATCAGCCGGCACTCAAAAGTATCTCGTAATAAAATCTACGGTGTGCTGACATTCTATGCGCAGTTTGCTACCACGCCGCGTGGTAAGTATGTAGTTCGTCCCTGCCGGGGCACGGCCTGTCACGTTCGTGGTTCGGCCAGTGTTATCAGATACCTTAAATCAAAACTTAAAGTTGAAGACGGTTATACTACCACAGACAATAAATTTACTCTGGAGACGGTCGCCTGCCTGGGTGCCTGTTTCCTGGCTCCGACCATGATGGTTAACCATGACTATTACGGCAATCTGAATGATAAGAAAGTTGAAGAAATACTGAAGACTTATCGCTGATGGTCATCCAACGATTAAAATCGCTCAAAGAACTCCTGCAATTAAAAGAGGAGTTATTAGGGGAATACGATTCCGCCAAGACCCGTATCCGTATCTGCACCACTGGTTGCCGCGCTAAAGGCGCATTGAAAGTCCGTGATGCTTTCCATCAGGAACTGGGAAAAGACCGTTCTATTGAAATAGTGGAGACCGGTTGCCAGGGGCTCTGCGCCAAGGCGCCGGTGGTTTCCGTCGACCCGGACGGTATTTTCTACGGTGGGCTCACACCGGAAGATGTGCCGGAGGTCATCAGCCAGACAATCCGCAATAAAAAGATTATCAATAAACTATGCTATTCCGAGAACAAGACGGTTTATCCGTATATCAAGGATATTCCATTCTTCAAGGCGCAGGAAAAGATTGTCCTGCGCAACTGCGGCTACATCAATCCGACCAGTCTGGAGGATTACATCAGGCGTAACGGTTACGTCGCTCTGATAAAGATATTCAGAGGACTTAAACCAGAAGATGTGATTGAGCAAGTTACCAAATCAGGTATCCGCGGCCGGGGTGGCGCCGGGTTCCCGACCGGGTTGAAATGGAAATTCGCCAGACAGTATCAGAATGCCACCAAATACATTATCTGCAATGCCGACGAAGGCGACCCGGGCGCATTTATGGACCGGGCTGTTCTGGAAGGCGACCCGCATTCGGTAATTGAAGGACTGATTATCGGCGCTTATGCCATCGGCGCCAACCACGGTTATATCTATGTCCGGGCCGAGTATCCGATAGCGGTGGAGTATTCAACTCTGGCTATCAAGCAAGCACGTGAGCGGGGATTTCTGGGTGAAAATATTCTCGGCTCCGGATTTAACTTTGATATTACAATAAAACAGGGTGCTGGTGCTTTCGTCTGCGGCGAAGAGACGGCACTGATTGCCTCCATAGAAGGCCGGCGCGGGATGCCCAGACCGAGGCCGCCTTTCCCAGCCGAAGCCGGACTCTGGGGCAAGCCGACCGTGATTAATAATGTAGAAACACTGGCCAATATTCCTTGGATTATCACCCAGGGCGGCGACGCCTATGCGAAATTCGGCACCAAGGGCAGTAAAGGTACGAAGGTGTTTGCCTTAGCCGGCAAGGTTCGTAATACCGGATTGGTGGAAGTTCCCATCGGGATGACATTGCGCCAGATAATATTTGATATCGGCGGCGGGATACCGCAGGATCGGGAATTCAAGGCAGTCCAGATGGGCGGTCCATCCGGCGGATGTCTGCCGGCTGAACATCTTGATACGCCGATAGATTACGAAACCATAAAAGAGGCGGGTGCGATAATGGGCTCCGGCGGTATGATAGTAATGGATGAGGTTACCTGCATGGTTGAACTGGCCCGTTATTTCCTTGACTTCTGTCAGAAGGAATCCTGCGGCAAGTGCGTACCCTGCCGCATCGGCACCAAGCGGATGCTGGAGATTGTTACCCGTTTTACCAGCGGCCAGGCCCGTCAGGGCGATCCGTTATTTCCGCAATGAATACGAATCGCATCTGGTAGAAAAATATTGCCCGTCATCGGCCTGTTCGGTGATAGTAAAATCACCCTGCCAGAATGCCTGTCCGGCGCATATTAATGTGCCTCAGTATAATGCATTGGTGATGCAAAAGGAATATCTGCGCGCATTTAACCTTATCCGGCGCTCGGTGCCGTTCCCGGCGTCGCTGGGCCGGGTCTGTTTCCGGCCCTGCGAAACGGTCTGCCGCCGTGGTGAAATTGATAACCCGATTGCCATAGACCACATCAAGCGCTATATTACGGAAAAGGCTTCAGTGAAAAACCGGTCTGAGATATTCCCGTTCAATTCTCCTGATATCTTTGACCCGAAGAAAGAAGATAAGAAAGTGGCTGTTATCGGCGGCGGGCCGGCCGGTCTGAGCGCGGCATATTTCCTCAGAATGATGGGTCGTGATGTAACCGTATTTGAGAAGGGAAAACTGGCCGGTGGATTGCTCACCTACGGTATCCCGGCCTACCGGTTGCCCAAGAAGGTCGTCCAGGACGAGATAAACCTGATTAAGGCAATGGGCGTTCAGATTAAGACCAATTCATTCATCCGCACCAAGGCGCAGTGGGATAATATCCGTAATAACTTTGATGCCGTATTTATTGCGGTTGGTTCCGGCCGGAGTACCAAATTGGGTGTCCCCGGCGAGGGCGGTAAAAATATAATTGACGCCCTGTCATTCCTTAATGATGTAAACTCAGGCAAATATAAAAAGGTCCCGGCTCGCGTGGCGGTCGTGGGCGGCGGTAACTCGGCCATAGATTCGGCCCGCAGTGCCTTGCGGCTTGGTGCTAAAGATGTTACGGTCATCTATCGTCGTTCCCGGTCCGAGATGCCTGCCCATTATGAAGAGATTGAACAAGCGCAGAAAGAAGGCGTCAAGTTCAGGTTCCTGACTGCGCCTAAAGAAGTTAAGTGCGGAGTCGCAACAAATACAATGGAATGCATTGAGATGCAGTTGGGTGCGGCTGACAAATCGGGCCGCCGAAAACCTGTTCCTGTCTCTGGCTCTGAATTCACACTGGATGCCGATTTGATAATTACCGCCATCGGGCAGGCATCAGACCTCGGTTTTATGGGTGATAATCTTGTTGAACTGACTAAATGGGGTGGCATTAGTGTTAATCCGGTGACGATGGAAACATCGCAGAAGGGCGTCTTTGCCGGTGGCGACACAGTTACCAGCGCCGGAATGGTGATATATGCCATTGCGACCGGACAGAAGGCCGCCAGCGTAATTGATAAATACTTGGGCGGACCGGGCAAACTACCTGATAATAATGACCGGGCTGTTGAAGTAATTGATTCTATTAAAGGACCTCACGAACCGCTCAAGTTTGACAGACAAATTATTCCGCATATTGATGTAAAGAAGCGGCATCATAATTTCCGTGAGGTCATCTGTAGTTATTCGGATTCGGCCGCATACAAGGAAGCAGGTCGTTGCCTGCGGTGTGATTTAGAGAATAAAGAATATCAGCCGTAGATTACACAGAATAAATAATTTCTCTGTGTTCTTTGTGGTGAATGATTATGGAAGTAAAAATCATCCGCAGTGAAAAGAGGAAAAGGGGCATGGACGCTCGTCTGCTTGGCGATACGATGATTGTCCGCGCACCATCGGATATACCAGAAGATAAACTCCAAAAGATTGTAGAGAACTTTAAGAAGCGGTTTGAGAGGCGGAAACGCAAGAAGGAACTCAGTCGCAAGGTGAACCTGGTGGAAATCTGCCATAAATTGAAAGAGGAATATTTTAATAACGTCATTAATCCATTAGAGGTCAAATCAATTGAATATTCTACTGAGCAAACGAGGAAATGGGGTGTTTGCAATAGTCGGAATAAAACGATTAGAATTTCTCATCGCCTTGCCGAGATGCCAAATTGGGTAAGGGATTATGTGATTGTTCACGAAATGGCACATATTTTACAGCCGAATCACAGCAAGAAATTCTGGAAATTAGTCGGACGCTACAAATTATCCGAACGGGCGCGGGGCTACTTAATTGCCAAAGGATATAAAGACACAGATGAGTCGGATATAGAAAATAAAACCCCGAACTCCGGCGAACAGGACGAAACTATATGTTAAAATCATATTTAAAGAAGATATTTGAAATCGCTCAACGCGGTGATGATACAGAAAATACTTATTATTCCACCCTTGAAGGGCTTATCAATTCTTTTGCCGAATCAACCAATAAAAAGAAAGTCCAGATTACAACCCTGCCGAAAAAGACCGACGCTGGCAATCCCGATTTTAGAATCTGGGATGGCAATCTGCACATCACCGGTTATATTGAAGCCAAACATCCTTCCGCGAAGAATCTGGACGCCATTGAAACATCCCCTCAACTAAAACGTTATCTTAAAATATTCCCTAATGTCATCCTGACCAACTTCTGTGAGTTCCGGCTCTATCGGAATGGTGAATTGGTTGACCAAGTTTCCATTGCCCGTCATTTTGTAATGCAGAAACTGAAAACCATTCCCCCAATTGAGAAGGAAAGGGAATTCTTCGGTCTGTTAGAGAAGTTTTTCAGTTTCTCATTGCCGTCTATTACTCGTGCAAAGCAGTTAGCCGAAGAATTAGCCAAAAGAACCAGTTTCTTGAAAGAACAGATTATTACCGAGCAATTAAAAGAGGAACACTCTATCGGACGAGGCGACATTCTTGGTTTCTATGAGGCATTCCAAAAATATCTGATTGGTACGCTCAGTATTGATGATTTTGCCGATTTATATGCCCAAACAATTACCTATGGTCTTTTTGCCGCACGAACCCGTGCCAGCACCAATGGTTTTAATCGTAAGACCGCCTATGATTATATCCCTCGAACTATCGGCATTCTCAAGCAGGTCTTTCAGTTTATTTCATTAGGTGAACCGCCTCCCCAAATGGGCTGTTTAATTGATGATATTTCAGAAGTCCTTGCCGTTACCGATGTTAACCAGATACTCCAGCAATTTTATCAGGCAGGCAAAGGCGATGACCCGATTATTCACTTCTATGAGACATTCTTGGAAAAATATAATCCGCGCCTGAAGGAAGTCAGGGGAGTTTATTATACCCCGCCCGCGGTTGTTTCATATATTGTCCGCTCTATCCAAATATTGCTTAAAGAGAAATTCAAGCGGAATGATGGCTTAGCCACTAACTCTGTAACGGTCTTAGACCCAGCCGCGGGAACTCTTACTTTCCTTGCCGAGGCGAGTAAATTAGCCGTTGATGAAGTCCTGACAAAATATGGTAGCGGAATGAAAAAGGGCTTTATCAAAGACCACATCCTGAAAAACTTCTATGCCTTTGAGTTAATGATGGCGCCCTATGCAATTGGACACCTTAAAATGGGTTTTATCCTGCAGGAATTAGGTTATCAATTACAGGAGGATGATAGGTTCAAGTTATACCTTACCAATACTCTTGAGATGGAGGAACTCCAACAAACTGCTGTTCCTGGTATGTCTTCCCTTTCTGATGAATCACGCGATGCTGGAAAAGTGAAGAAGGATACGCCTATTTTAGTCATTATGGGCAATCCGCCTTACTCCGGTATTTCCGCGAACCCAAATGAGATGAAAAAGAAAATCACACAAGGTGCATTTTATAATATCGGATACAATATTGATAAAATAACGCAAAATGGACGAATCAAATATAAGGTTAAATCTATCACAAAACAAGCAACTCACAATTTGACCGTTAAGCAAAAGACCTGGATTGGTGAACTCATTGAAGATTATAAGATTGTAGACGGCAAGTGGCTGGGTGAAAGAAATCCTAAATGGCTTCAGGACGATTATGTCAAGTTTATCCGCTTTGCCCAGCATAAGATTGAGCAAAACGGGGAAGGCGTTTTAGGTTTTATTACCAATCATAGTTATCTGGATAACCCGACCTTTAGAGGAATGCGCCAATCATTGATGAATACCTTTGACGAGATATATCTTCTGGACTTACACGGGAACGCCAAGAAAAAAGAGAAATGTCCTGACGGCTCTAAAGATGAGAATGTCTTTGATATCCAGCAGGGCGTGGCAATTGCCTTGTTCATTAAGTATAAAGACCCAAAACTACAAACTGCGGTTTATCACTCTGACCGTTGGGGACTCAGGGAAGATAAATATAAATGGTTATCAAAGAACGATATTAAGACCACCAAGTGGCTGGAACTCATACCCACATCAGACGGGTATTTCTTTATTCCCAGAGATGAGCGGTTATTAAACCGCTATGAAAGATACCTAAAGGTTACGGATATTTTCCCCTTAAACAATGTCGGTATCGTTACTTCAAGAGATGAGTTTGTTATTGATTTTGATAAAGGGAAGTTGTTAAATCGCATCAGGTTATTCAAGCATAATAAAGGTTCGGATAAAGAACTCTACCAGCAAACTCAGACAAAGGAAGGGTGGAGTATTCGTGAAGCACACCAAAGTCTTCAGAATTTATCTGATAGCGATTTAGAAAAGTATATCCTGCCGATTTTATATCGCCCGTTTGACCAGCGGTATATATTCTATCACGATGAATTTATAGAACGTTCCCGCAAAGAAGTAATGCAACATATGATGAAGGGAAATATTGGGCTTATTACTTCAAGGATAATCAAAGGTGAGAAATATCAACATACCTTTGTATCGCAAATAATAACGGATGGTTCATTATTAGCGGCAAATACTGCTTCCAGTTCTTATCTTTTCCCTCTCTATCTCTATACCGCATCTGACGATTCCCAAACCCGACGCAGTGGCAAACAGGTTTTAATGCTCTTTGAGAAACGGGAGAAATATGAGGTGAAGCAGGACAATCTTAGTCCATCATTAGTCAAAGAGTTGACAGAATAATACAACAAAAAACCTACTCTGGAAGAAATCTTTTATTATGTGTATGCCGTGCTTTATTCTGATACATACCGCAGCAAATATGCGGAATTCTTGAAGAGTGATTTTCCACGTGTGCCGTTTACCAAAAATTATAAGTTATTCTCCGCAATGGGGAAATTGGGGCAGGAGTTGGTGGAGTTACACCTGATGAAATCATCAGAGTTGAATCGTCCGATGGCTAAATTCCAGGGACCAGGCGATAACCGCGTTAAGCAAGTAAGATATGATGAAAAGCCAAAACGGGTTTATCTCAATGACACCCAGTATTTTGAGGGGATAGAAAAGCCCGTCTGGGAATATCAGATTGGCGGTTATCAGGTCTTGGATAAATATCTCAAGAGCCACAAAGACCGTGCACTTTCAGGTGATGAAATAAAGCATTACCTTAAAATTGCTACCGCGATACAACGAACAATAGAAACGCAAAAGAAGATAGATAAAATATATCCTGATATAGAAAAACCATAAAAAAGTTGTGAATGGTAGATAGAGGTAATGGGTGCACTCCATAGGGGCTATCACTCTACGAGATAGGGATATAGGGTATCGGAGGTAAGGGCTATCCGGCTATCCCCCTGGGATAGTGGCTTACCCAGATACCCCCTATGGATATACGAGATAGGGGCTATCCCATTATCCTTATAGGATAGTGGGTTAGCCAGATAGGGACTACTGGTAGACGGGATAGGGGCTATCTCGCAGTGGGATAGGAACTATGGGGGTACGAGATAGGGACTATCCCTATTACCCATCGGGACTATAGGTATGTGGAATAGGGGCTGTGATGGTAACCCCCTATCCTAATAGATTAGCCCCAGAGGGGCTATCCAATAGGGAGATAGGGACTATGGGAGCGCCAGATAGGGGCTATCTCTGTTACCCGTAGGGGCTGAGATGGTTAGGGGGTAGGGGGGTAGGGGATACCCCTTTTTGACCGTATAGAATGGTGGTATGATGGGGATGCCTATCCCTCTACCTTTGGTGGAACATAGGATGGAGACACCACGGTTCGCTGGGATACAATTAATTATAGAAAAGGATTGATTATGAGTATTAGATTTACTATTGATGGCAAAGAGGTTTTAGCCCAGCCCGGCCAGACCGTGCTCCAGGCGGCGCTGGCCGGCGGTATCCAGATACCGCGTCTGTGTTATCATCCGGCGCTTACTCCGTTTGCCGGCTGCCGGCTCTGTATCGTTGAGGTCAAAGGCGGCAAGGGGCCGATTGCATCCTGCGCGCTGCCGGCCAGGGACGGGATGGAAGTAACTTCCAATAGTCCGAAACTGTTTGAACTGCGCAAGACCGCGCTGGATTTGATTATCTCGGACCATCCGCTTAATTGCCTGACCTGCGAAAAGAACGGCGACTGCGTCCTGCAGAAATACGCCTACGAATTCGGGCTGGAAAAGACGTCATATGTCGGCGAGACGACCGCTTATCCGAACGAAACCGGTAATCCGCTGATAGAGATGAATTACAAACTATGTGTGATGTGCGGCCGGTGCGTGCTGGCCTGCAACGAGGCGGTGGTGAACCAGGCGATAGATTTCACCCGGCGCGGGTTTGCCACCAAGATTACCACTCCGCTGGATGTGCCTAGGAAAGATTCGGATTGCACCTTCTGCGGCGGCTGCGTGGACGTCTGCCCGGTCGGCGCGTTGACCGATAAGACCGCCCGGTTCAAGGGTCGGATATCCGAGACCGCCAAACGAAGCGTCATCTGCCCGTATTGCGGCTGCGGCTGCAGTATTATTTTAGATATAAAAGATAACCAAATTATTCGCTCCAGAGGCAACCCGGAAGGCCCAGCCAACCACGGCTGGCTTTGCGTCAAGGGGCACTTCGGGTTGGAATATGTCGGGCATCCGGACCGTCTGACCAAATGCGAATTGAGAATTGGGAATGGCGAATTGGTGGAGCGAGGCGATTGAGTTGATAGCCAAGAAGTTCGCGCAGATTAAGAAAGAGCACGGTCCGGACTCGCTGGCCGTTCTGGCATCCGCCAAATGCTCCAACGAAGAAAACTACCTGATGCAGAAGTTCTGCCGGGTATTATTCGGCAATAATAATGTGGACCACTGCGCGCGGCTGTGCCACGCATCCACCGTGGCCGGGCTGGCACTGTCGTTCGGCAGCGCCGCGATGACAAATTCCATAGACGAGGTGGATGATGCCAATGTCATTCTGGTTATCGGCTCCAATACCACCGAGGCGCATCCGATAATCGGTTATGCCATCAAGCGGGCCGTAAATAAGGGTGCTAAATTAATCGTCTGCGACCCACGGGCTATAGAGATGACCGAGTTTGCCGATGTCTGGCTCCGGCATAAATGCGGCACCGATGTCGCCCTGATTAATAGTTTAATGTATGTGATTCTGGAAGAGGGATTAGAAAATAAGGAGTTTATCAAACACCGTACTGAAGGATTTGAAGAGATGAAAAAGGTGGTGATGAACTATTCGCCTGAAAAGGTGGCTGAGATTATCCCGACACTTCGTGTCGGGACTGACGAAATCCGGCGCGCGGCGCGAATATATGCGACTGCCAGGGATACGATGGTGATTTATTCTATGGGTATCACCCAGCATACGACCGGAGTTGATAATGTGCAGTCTATGGCAAACCTGGTTATGCTCTGCGGCCAGATTGGCAAACCGTCATCCGGTCTGAATCCGCTGCGCGGCCAGAGCAATGTCCAGGGTGCCTGCGATGCCGGCGCGCTGCCCAATGTCTATCCGGGCTACCAGAAGGTCAACGACTCGCAGGTCAGGGAGAAATTTGAAAAGGCCTGGCGCATTGGAAACGTTAATCCGGCTGA
Source organism: Planctomycetota bacterium (assembly GCA_016208805.1). Taxonomy (GTDB): domain Bacteria; phylum Planctomycetota; class MHYJ01; order JACQXL01; family JACQXL01; genus JACQXL01. The sequence continues at coordinate 17,729 of JACQXL010000125.1, forward strand.
CCCATCAAGCGGTGTGCGCCTGAGCGATAAGCCCGGGCTGACCGTGACCGAAATCATTGATAGTGCCGCTCACGGCAAGATTAAAGGGCTCTATATTATGGGTGAAAACCCGATGTTCTCCGACCCAAATATCAACCATGTGGACGAAGGACTCAAGAATATTGAATTCTTGGTCGTCCAGGATATCTTCCTGACGGAGACGGCCCAGCGGGCGACCGTGGTCCTGCCGGCAGTCAGTTTCGCCGAGAAGGAAGGCACTTATACCAATACCGAACGTCGTGTCCAGTTATCGCCGGCCGTGCTGAAACCAATGGGCGAAAGCCGTCCGGATTGGCAGATACTTTCAGAAATCGGCACTCGGCTGGCCAAGGAATTGGGCATCAATGCCAGGTTTGATTATAAATTGGTCAGCGAACTTACCGATGAACTCGCTTCGGTCGCTCCAATATATTGCGGAATAAAATACCATCGGCTGGCCAATTGCGAAATGCGAAATGCGAATAGCGAAATGACCAATCCGCAATCCGCAATCCGCAATCCGCAATCGCTCCAGTGGCCCTGCCCGTCCGAGGAGCATCCGGGCACTAAATTCCTGCACAAGGATAAATTCACCAGGGGTCTTGGCAAATTCTATCCCATAGAATACAAACCGCCGGCTGAAGAAACGGATAAGGAATACCCGTTGGTCCTGACCACCGGCCGGGTACGGGAGCATTACCATACCGGTTCAATGAGCCGGCGGGCGACCGGGCCGGTATTCCTGGTGCCGGAAGCGTTTGTGGAGATACACCCGGCTGATGCCGATGCGCTCAAGGTGGCGGACGGCGAAAAGGTGCAGGTGGCATCACGGCGCGGTTCCATTACGATTAAGGCCAGGGTAACAGAGAAGGTGCCGCAGGGCACGGTCTTTATTCCATTCCACTTTGCCGAAGCCGCGGCCAATATACTGACCAACCCGGCCGTTGACCCGGTGGCCAAGATACCGGAGTTCAAGGTCTGCGCGGTTCATATCACCAAAATAGTCTAACTCACCGGAAAGAAAAAGGGCGGCAACGGATGTTTAGAAGATAGGCTATAAGCCGGGTTTTGTCTTGGGCAACCATTTGTCTGGTCCCGCAGTTACCCGCGGGTTCTAACGACCTACCTGGGACTATGAGACCGGACGGGGATGGGTGCTGGATAGGTGCTGGGCGGTATATTCTCTGTGGCACTTTCCCTATCCCGCCCTTTCCGAGAAAGAGTGGGACGGCTCCCGTTAGGAGTCACCCTGTCCTGTGGAGCCCGGACTTTCCTCCCCGAATTACTTCGGAGCGGTTACCCACCTACCTTTCTGTTCTTGGACCGTCACCGCCCATATTGGCTTCAGTCACATTATCCATTATGTTCATCGACTTGTTGGCGAGTTTATCAGCAACCTTATTATCTTTTCGGTCAATTATCAGGAATTCTATATTCTGGAACTCCTTGATTAACTTACGCACCTTGATGGCCAGCGGCATCAGGAGTTTACTTTTAATCCGGTAATCGCCGGTTATCTGCTTGATAATCAATTCGCTGTCCGATTTTACGGAAATCTCGCTTTTAGTCTTCTTCTGGTCTTTAAGGAATTCCAGGGCTTCAATCAGGGCTGAATACTCGGCCACGTTATTGGTCGTCTCGCCCAGATACTCGCCTTTCTTAAGTATCTCCTTGCCATCTGCATCCTTAATATAGATACCGATGCCCGAAGGCCCCGGATTACCCCTTGATGCGCCGTCAATATAGACCTCTATTTTCATTGACTTTAATATAGATTATGGCGGAAGAATTGTCAATAGAATCCATCAAAGTGTAGTTATTTTTGGGAAGGTATGAGTTCAATGTGGATTTGATGTGATTGTTGCATCGCCATTTTCTCTGTTTTATCTTTCATAGGGAATGCCATTGTCATTGACAGGGTCATATTTGAATCTAACTCCACAAAAAATCCTTCTTTATAGGCGAAATAACTAATACCTTTGCCTTTCCATGATGCAGCACCTTTAGTCATTGAATCTGGGCTTGAAAGAGACTTTATATCAATTGTGTTAATAAGTTTAACACAATCATATCCCTTAAGATTTGATGCTTCGCTAAACACGGTTTTGATAGTGCCTTCCATAGATAATTGATTGCCTGTTGGTGGAATATTAACTTCCCTTGTAAATATTTCATCTTTCTTTATCGTTTTATCAGGCAGAGGAAATATCATATCAAGAAGAAGTTGTTGTTCACCACTTCCTGCGTATCGTCCCCCTGTTATTGTGCCATATTTAGAAATGGTAAACTCAAAAGTTGATGCCATCATTTTCATGTATTTCTTCATCTCGCTGGGTTGTTCTTCATCTCCAAATTTCATATTATCAAACTTTATAGACATTGTAAACTTTGCCTTTTCAGCGGTTTTTCTCTTAACTAATATTTTCCCTGATGCCGTCATAGACACATCCATATTGTGGTCTTTCTTAT
>JACQXL010000126.1 GCA_016208805.1 Planctomycetota bacterium
ACAGCGGTTCTATATCCACACCAAGAAAGGCAAGATTCTGTGCGTGGTCGGCAAGAAGGCCATCCACCTGATGGAGGAAGAGGAGCGCAAATCGGCCGGCTCGCCCAAGATGCATTCGCTCTGGCTTGACATCGGCGCCAAAAAGAAGGCCGAGGTGGAGAAAATGGTTGATATCGGCGACCCGATAACATTTGCGGTCGGGTTTGAGAATCTTAAGAACGACTTCATCGTGGCGCGCGGGTTTGACGACAAGATGGGCGCATTCGTGGTGGCCGAGGCGTTGCGGTTGATATCAAAGAAGAAGCCATCCGCGGCGGTCTATGCGGTCTCCACTGTCCAGGAGGAGATCGGCATCCGGGGCGCCCGGACCAGCGCCTACGGTATCAGCCCTGATGTCGGTATCGCGGTTGATGTCACGCATTCAACAGATTATCCGGAATCCAATCCCAAAAGAACCGGCGAAATCAGGTTAGGCAAAGGGCCGGCCATTTCGCGCGGTCCGAATATTAACCCAATGGTGTTCACCAAACTGGTGGAAGCGGCCAAGGGCGGCAAGATTCCCTATCAGGTTGAGGCCGCGCCGGGCGCGACCGGCACCGACGCCAATATGATACAGTTGACCAAATCAGGCGTGGCCGCCGGGTTAGTCAGCGTGCCCAACCGTTATATGCATACGCCCATAGAGGTGATATCGCTGACCGATTTGGAGAATGCGGCCAAACTGTTTGCCGCATTTACATATAAGGTGACAGCGAATACCAGTTTTATACCGTGAGCCGCGGGAAACCACAGATAAACATCACACCATGTCGGTATGACGTGGCAGATAAACACGGATATTTGTGTTGCTAAAATAATTCCTTGACCCCGTTAGAGATATTTGATATACTTTTACTAAAGAGAGGGGTTTATTTCTAACGGGGCAGGCATTAACCAGCCGATAATATATAAATAGGGCAGTTGCCCCGCATAAGTGCCATGTCATACCGACATGGTGTGACGGGACAGCCTGCGGGCTTGTATGTATTTAAGTTATTGGGGATTAAAGGAAAAGCCGTTTGAGAACACGCCCGACCCGCGCTTTTTCTATGCGACACCGCGGCACGAGGAGGCCCTGACCCGGATGCTTTACGTGGTGACCGAGCGCAAGGGCGCCGCAATGCTCTCCGGCGAATACGGCTCCGGTAAGACCCTGCTGACCCGCATTGTCACCAACCGGCTCCTTAACGAGGATGATAAATACAAGGTTGCGGTGATTATCAACCCGAATATCCCGGCGGACGAATTGCTGGAGGAAATTCTTTACCAGGCCGGCAAGAACATAGAGCCGGGCGCCCGGCGCAAGAGCGAGTATATCAGGGTGCTTAACGCCACGCTTTACGATACGGCCAATGCCGGATGCCATACGGTCATCATCATAGACGAGGCCCAGGCCATCCAGGATGAAAATACGCTGGAGGAATTACGGCTCCTGCTTAACTTCCAGTTGAATAACAAGTTCCTGCTGACGGTTTTGCTGTTCGGCCAGCCGGAACTGCGCGATAAGATTAAAAATGTCAAGCAACTGGAACAGCGGCTGGCTATAAAGTATCACCTTTCCAACCTGACGCCGGACGAGACGCGGGGCTATGTGCGATATCGGTGCAAGGTGGCCGGCAGTGAACGCGATATTTTCAGCGATGATGCCTTTCCGGTTATTTATCAGGGCAGTGAGGGCATCCCCCGGGTGATTAATAATATCTGCGATATGGCCCTGGTGGTCGGGATGGGCAATAACGCCAAACAGATATCCGGACAGGTTATCCACAATGTCGTAAAGGATTTATTGGGTCAGGAGGTTAACCCCGTTTAGAGATAGGTCGTGGCGTCATAGGCGCCACGACCGTGAATAGCAGGTAAATATAACTCATGTAGAGAGGGACTCCAGAAGAGATATTTCGCCGGTTACTAAATCAAATATCTCTAACGGGGTAAACCCCGTATAAAATGGTAAGGTTTGCGGACATATTTAAGAAAAAGATGGCTGAAGCCGCGGCGACCCAGGCCGAGACCCGGAAATCGCCGTTTGCCCATATCAACAGTCCAGGCCGAATGATGCGGTCAGGAAACAGGATATCCCTTCTGATGTCCGTTTCAGCCAGGCGTTCTCAACTGTAAAATATACACCACAGGCTGCCACGACGGCCCCGCCTGATGTCCGGGCAGGCGTCGGGACGGTCCAGACAGGTCTCGGTGGAGATCCCGCCACTTATGGCGGGGAAAGAATCGGCGTACCAACTAATGATGAAGAGCAGGTCAGGTTGGCCTTTGCCGACATAATAAAAACCCAGGAAATAGACAATAACAGGAAATCTCTTGAGATATACGAAAAACTGGCAGTATTGATTCAGAACCTGTTCAGCCGCATAGAACGCAAAATATCCTTAAAAGGCGTTGACCCTAAGGATTTTACCGATGTGATTAACGAGGCCGTTTTAATGGTGGTCAACGGTGATAGGGGACTGCTGGATTTGACCTATCGCTCATCGCCGGAGAATTATTTAATATGCCATACGGTCAATGTTTGCATTCTTTCATTGGAAATCGGGCGGGGCGTGGGAGATGGCCGGCGAGTCCATTAATGAATACGCCAAGATTATCGGGCTGGCCGATACCTTTGAGGCCATCACTCACGCCCGGCCTCATCGCCCGTCGCGCTCAGGCCAGGCCGCTATTAAAGAACTGATTGAAACCGCGGCCGAGCAGTTTGATAAAGAGGTGCTGAAGGTGCTGGTCAAACGCATCGGCATCTATCCGGTCGGCACCTGGGTGAAACTCAATACCGGCGAGGTGGCCCGGGTGGTCCGCGTCAACGAGATGTTTCCTTTGAGGCCGAACGTGATGGTGATGTAACCGTTAGACAGGGATAATGTGATGGAAACAAGGAACATTGACCTGGCCACCAA
>JACQXL010000127.1 GCA_016208805.1 Planctomycetota bacterium
GCGGTTTCCGGGCGATTTTATGGTTACCGCTCCTAAAATGAAATTTAAAGAGGTTTCAGTGCCCAAAGAACCGCTCAAACTCGGACGGCACCTACCCCTTTACCGTCAGCAGGAGGTGATAACGGACGAGGGTTTCTGTTACAAGGCCAAGAGCGAGGCGGAAGGTAAGTTTATCGTTTATTCTCAAAAGCCCAACGAGTATATTATTAAGGTGCCGGATGATAAGGTAGTGATAGAAAAGTCGGTGCTGGAATATGAACGTTACTTAGACGGCTTAAAGAACAAACTCTATGGTGCATTTGCCAACCGGGTGCTGGACACCAAACTGGCCGACAGTTTAACCCGGACGGTATTCGGGGAATTTAACCTGCCGGTAATCTGAAAGGTATAATTATAATCTGGGAAAACAATACTAATTAATAGCAATTCCCTCGCGATTTTCCGACATACCGTAGAGATTACTATAGCAGTACGGTTTGAGTTGATAGCTAATGCCATCCCTTATAGAGTATGCTAAACTGTGTCTCTATAAGAAAGGCCGGTTGTCTGCATTTCGGATACGGTCTCTTTATCAATCAGATGCCCTTTCTTTATCAATCAGATACCACCCCTTATATACTCTATGTTTTAGTAAGTTTACAAGAGGCGACGTCTGTTTTGATTAAAGATGCCGGATGGTTATATTAAAGATAGCACTTCCTTTGATTATATGGGTGAGGGGTAGAGGGGAGGGGGGTGGGGTATCCCCACCTCCCTTTATAAGGGGTTGATTAATAAGGGGTTACGAGATGATGTCTTCAAGCGGCAGGTAATGAGTGATACTGGCGTCATAGAGGATGTCCATTGACGCGCTGAACTCGGCTGAGGCGGGCCGATAGATAAATGTAATCGAAACATTGGGTAAGACCAGGCATCTGACCTTGATGAACGATGGCGTCTCTACAACAGACCAACCCAACGTCTTAACGGCCCGCAGGAATCGTTGACGGTCAGCCCCGAATGACCTCTGGATTACATCAATACTGCGCGCCTTGTAGGTCGGATAATAGAACGCCGCGCCGGCAATATCGCGCAGGGCCACCTCCTGACCGGACATCCGCGTGCCGTCCGCCGTGATAAGATAATGTAACAACAGAATCTTCTCGCTGATTTTAGGTTCTGTTGTCGGGTTATTAGGCTGGGTTACCTTTTTACCGCCGTCCTCTATCACAAAGGTCTGACCGGCCATGTCAAGATAGAGTTTGCCGTCTTCCAGCCCCGATATCGTCCCCCGACCCGCCTCAGGCGGGCATCGGGATGACTCATCGGGATAAGAGCCAGTACCAGCAGACAGCCACTTCGTGTCTGTCTTCTTAACTGGCTCTAACCTAGCGCTGCTGTTGAAGGCGACCTCGTCAAGGTCTAACCGGGCGAGTTTGTCACAGGCGAGTTGGTAGGCGGTCTCGTAGGGATTCATATCCTTCAAATCCTAAATCTCAAATCCCAATCTCCAAATAAATTCCAATTACCAAACATTCGGAAATTGATGCTTGGTGCTTATTTGGAATTTGGTGATTAGGATTTAGTTATTTCGTATGTATACTCCCGACAGGAGTCGAACCTGTATCACTGGTTCCGGAAAGCAGTACTCTATCCATTGAGCTACGGGAGCATAGCAGAGTATCCGGAAATCAGGGTATTAGAATATCAGATTAGCAACCGGGCAGTCAAGTTTTAGTTGACGGTGCCGAGAGTAGTGATAATATGCCTTTCTATAAGGAAGCCAAGAAACCACGAATCCTGGTTTCCTTATAATCGATATTGTGTTATGGCAAGACGGTTTTTAATTTGTCTCATTTTATGCTGCATAGCAGTGATTAGTGTTCCTGCGCAGGATAAGACGCCGACCGCCACCACTCCGACAGCGGAGAAACCGTCAGAGGAACTGGCCGCTTACATTCATTACGGCCACCTGGAACGCTGGAAAGAGGATAATACCCAGATTACGGCCTTCACCAACAAGGTGGAACTCTACCAGGCCAACCGGCTGATTAAGGCCGATACGTTGATTACCTGGAGCAAGGAAACGCCCGCTCCCGTCCCGCCTCCGGCCGGAGCGACAACGCCGACCGCCACCGCCCCTGCCGCGGCAGAGAAACAGAAGGATGTGATATTTGACGAGGTCTATGCCGAGGGCAACATCAGCGTGATTACCGAAGATACCCGGATGTATGCCGAGCGGCTCTATTATAATTTCGCCGATAACACCGGCGTAATCATCAATGCCGAGATAAGAACAACCGCCGAGGTCAGGGACGGCAAGAGCACGCCGGTAATCCTGCGCTCGCTGGTGGTTTACCAGACCGATAAAAATACCCTGCTGGCCAAGAACTGCTCGGTGACCACCTGCCCGCACGGCCAGCCGCATTATTATGTCTGGGCGGCACAGGTCAAGTTCGTTAACGATGAAAAAGGCAAGCGGCTGGCCTTTACCCATATCATTCCGCATATCTGGGGCATCCCGTTCTTCTGGTTCCCGTATTATCACAAGACCGTGGGTGATGACCCGTTGTTGCGTTCGGTGCATATGGAGCGCTCCGAGCGTTTCGGCCGGACCGTCATCGCCCTGGTCGGCTATAATATCAATAGATACGAGCGGGACGAAAAGGGCGCTCTTATCAAGGATAAAAACGGACAGCTCAGACTCAAAAGATGGGGCGACCTGACGCTGGAAGGTAATTTCTCGGAGAAGCGCGGCGCCGGATGGAAACCGGAACTGAAATACCGCTGGCAGAACTACCAGGGTTATCTTAAGGCATATTATATCAACGATAAAGGACCTGACCCGGCCAACCCTTACGACGCCGGTATCTATGCGGCGAACGGCGAGACAATGCCGGCCGGCCAGCAGGAACGTTCGCGCATCAAGGTCTTTCACCGCCAGCAGTTTAACGCTAACCTCCGGGCCGACCTGGAATATTATTCTATCAGCGACCGGATGGTCCTGCCGGAGTTCTTTGACCGCGAGTATCGCGAGGAAAAGACGCCGGAGACATATTTATACCTGCGTCACCTGCGCAATAACACCGGCCTGGCGGCGATGGGGCGGTTCAGGATAAACGAATTCCAGACCCAGACCGAATACCTGCCCCGGGCAAAGTATTATCTCTTCAGCCATACCCTGCCGGCCGCCGTGACCGAGGTAACCGGCCCGGTTTATTATTCGGGCAGTCTGGAACTGAACAACAGCCGCCTCCAGTATGACGAAAAGACCGGACTGCCGAGCCGATCCGTTGCCCGGTTTGATTCTTATAACGAGGTATCTATGTCCAGGCAGATGGATTTCCTCAGGGTTACGCCGTTCATATCCGGGCGGTTGACCGGTTATGACCAGACCATCTCGGCCACAAATTATGCGGACCGGTTCGTCGGCTCCGGCGGCGTCCGGTTGTTGTCCCAATTCTCGCGCATCTTTGATATCCAGAATAAACTGCTGGGAATGAATACCATCAAACATAATGTCACCTTTGATATCCGCTATGCCGACAATTACAAGGTCACCTTGCCGCAGGACAACTTGATAGCCACCGACGATACGAACCGGCTGGCCGAATTCCGGGAATGGTATCTTGAGGTACGCAACCGCTTCAAGACCAAGCGGGGGGATAGTTACAGTGATTTCCTGAATATTGGATTGAGTTTGGAGCGTTATCCGGCCGGTAAACGAGATACCACCGCAATAAACCAGAACACCTATTTATACCCGATGAGTTGGATAACCATTTCACCCACCAATACGGCCAGGGATATTTCCAATGTCAACCTGGACTTACTGGTCACGCCCAACCTGCCGTTCACGGTCAGTTCCCGGGCCGAGTATAACACCGATACCAAACGAACCGAAGTCCTGACGGCCGGGGTGACGCTGACGCCGTACACCGGCTGGTCGGTTTCTATGACCGAGCGGTATATTATGGATAAATCCAACGCCCTGGGCGTGGCGCTGAACTGCGCACTGATTGAGAAATGGCAGGTGGCCATTTCAGACCAGTATGACTTTGAGCGCCAGACGTTCACCAACCGGCTGTACTCATTCAAGCGCGACTTGCACGAGTTTTTCCTGGAGTTTTCCATTGCGGTTGACAAAGGCAAGGACGAGAAGGTCCTTAATATCCTGCTCCAGCCAAAAGGAATATTTGCGCAATAATATGAAAGTTGCCATTATTGGTGTCGGTCACGTCGGACTGGTCACGGCGACCTGCCTGGCCGAAAAGGGACACCGCGTCGTCGGCATTGATAACGACCGCAATAAGATTAAGCAGTTGCAATCCGGCAAGACCACGATTTACGAGCCGGGACTGTCGGCCCTGGTCCGCCGCAACCGTCGCAAAGGCCGGCTGGTATTTTCGGACTCCATCAGGGACGGCGTCCGGTTTGCGGATATAATCTTTATTGCGGTCGGAACGCCGTTGGGCGTGCACGGCGGCGCTGATTTGTCACAGGTCCGCCGGGTAGCCCGCGAGGTGGCCCGCCATCTTAACGGATATAGTTCGGCTGTTAGTGAGTTACAGCCGACTATAAACGGCAGTAATTCGCCCGCTCAAACTGCCGCCTACAAAGTCATTGCCGAAAAGAGCACCGTTCCGGTCGGCACCGCCCTGGAACTGAAGAAGACCATCAGGCGCTATGCGTCCAACAACGCTAAGTTTGATATCGTTTCCAATCCGGAATTCCTCCAGGAAGGCAATGCCATTAAGACTACCTTGTATCCGGACAGGATTGTGGTCGGCGTGGAGTCCAAACGGGCCGAGCGTCTGATGCGCAAACTGTACGCCAACTTCAGGGCGCCGTTGATTGTCACCGACCTGAACAGCGCCGAACTGATTAAACACGCGGCCAACTCGTTCCTGGCCACCAAGATATCCTATATCAATGCGGTGGCCAATATTTGCGAGAAGACCGGCGCCGATATCAAACAGGTGGCTTACGGGATGGGTTTGGATAAGCGCATTGCGCCCTATTTCCTGCAGGCCGGCATCGGCTACGGCGGATTCTGTTTCCCCAAGGATGTGGCCGCATTCTGCCATATCGCCGATAAGGCCGGTTATGATTTCCAAATCCTCAAGGCCGCCCAGAAGGCCAATTACCGGCAACGGGAATTGTTTGTTGATAAAATCAGGAAGGCGCTGGGCCGGCTGCATAATAAGCATATCGCCGTCTGGGGGTTATCGTTTAAGCCCGATACGGACGATATCAGGGAATCGCCAGCCATAGAGATTGTCCGGCGGCTGGTCAAGGCCGGCGCAAAGGTAACCGCCTACGACCCCAGGGCGATGCCGGACGCAAAGGCCGTCCTGCCCTACAATGTCCATTATGCGCGTAACCACTACGATGCGACGCGCAATGCCGACTGCCTGGTGATTGCCACGGATTGGGACGAGTTCAAGCACAGTGACCTGAAACGACTGCGCCGGCTGATGAACAAGCCGATGATTGTTGACGGGCGCAACATCTTTGAGCCGGCCAAAAT
>JACQXL010000120.1:0-629 GCA_016208805.1 Planctomycetota bacterium
CTTTGTTTATTAAATATAACAGCGCGGGCACAATAATTCAGCAGAAGGCCTGGGGCGGGGCTAATCTGGATGAAGCCACAGGTATCGCATTGGATACGGATGGTAATATTTACGTTATCGGGAACACATATAATTTCGGGGCTCGGGGTAGCGCGATTTTTCTGCTCCAGTATAAAGATAGCGACGGTTCTTTGCAATGGCAGAAAAAGTGGGATGGGGTCGTGAATGATTTTGTCCGAGATATGGCTATCACCTCTAGCGGAATTTATCTGACCGGTGAAACAGAAAGTGGTGGACAGGGCGGTAAAGATATCTTACTGCTTAAGTATAATTTTGGCGGCAGTGTTCAATGGGCGAAAGCATGGGGCGATACCCGGTCCAATACGGCTTATGGAATTGATAGCGATTCTGCCGATAATATCTATATCTGTGGTTCCACCAGTATCTCATCAACAATAGATTCCTTGTTACTTAAATATAATAGTTCCGGAACATTGGTCTGGAGCAAAATCTGGCGTAATGACCAGACCGAAATAGGCCGGGCTGTTGCAGTGGACCCAAGTAGTTCTGCTATCTATGTGGTCGGCGAGACGAACAGCGAGGGTGCGAGCGATTATGACGCGCTAATA
>JACQXL010000120.1:667-12347 GCA_016208805.1 Planctomycetota bacterium
GAAGTATGGCAGCGACGGTTCATTAATATGGGTAAAACGTTGGGGTGGGAATTTTAAAGATACCGCATACGGCGTATCCGTAGATAGTCTGGGAGATGTATATGTTACAGGAGTTACCAGTAGTTTCGGCTCCAGCGGGTCTGCTTTCTTATTGACCTATACTTCATCCGGTGACCTGCAGAGAGCAATGATCTGGGATGGCACCTTATCTGACAAGGGTTATTCTATCGCCAGTGATACATATTGTATCTTTGTGGCTGGTTCAAGTCAGAATGGTTCTACTCAAGGCGCATGGCAAAATGTTGCCGGAACTAGCGCAACTGTTTTTGGGAACCCTGAAGATATTATAGGAATTACCGCGGATATATCCTCTGGAGTAGAGTCAGGTGGCATCACAGGTGCCGAAATATCTTTGACCGGCTTAGAAAATGGAGCCGGCGGCGACGATTCTTTATTATTAAGACTTAGAAAATAAGCAATGGAGGTTGTCCCCCAAAAGTCTCTACTGTCGTTCCTGTTTCGTGTGTTATTCCTTCCGAATGTTTTCGGGGGGAGTTCACGGGGGGTTCCCGCACATAATTATGTGCGTGATGGATTCATCTTTCCGCAGGAATGGCCCGGTGGGCAGGCATTTTTTGGACAGTCTATATTGAAAGGAGTAATATATGAATAGGAAAATAACAATATATTTACTTGCGACATTACTGATATCAATTTTTATAGGAACCGGCGCCAGGAAATCCGGTTGTATGTTTACCAACGAGAAAGCCAAATCTGTCGTGAGTTCATTCACGCTCTTATCCCCTTCGGACCGCGCCAATTCTGTTACTTTAACCCCCACATTTGTCTGGACTGATTTTGACAGCGAAAAGAATTATATCCTGCAGATAGAAAGACTGAATAATATAGACGATACGCCGACATTTTCTTCATCACTTGCTTATGAGAATACAACCATTGCCGCAAATGTTACCTCTTTTGTTATGTCGGCGGGGAAATTATCTCTGGCGACTCCATATGCCTGGCGTATCCTGGCATTAAATTTCCATACCTTGACTAATGTTGAGCCATCAAACAGATACTTCAAATTTACCACTGTCTTGAATGAACAGCAGTTAACGTCGCCCAGCTCTTTTACTCTAACGTCGCCGATAAGCGGCACCGAGATACGGACCACCACGCCAACTTTTGAGTGGAGTAACTCGGTTGGTGAAACCAGTTATATCTTTCAGATAAGCGAATCTATAACCTTCATACCGCTGGTATATCAGGACCCCGATATTATTTATGATACAACTTCTTATAATGGTATACCGGATGGGACATTAGCGCTGAATAAAGATTATTACTGGCGTGTCATTGCACACAACGATGTTGGTGATACGACGGCTTCCAATGCGCCATTTCTTATAAAGATTCGCGGGAATCCACCAGGGTCGTTCAATCTTTATAAGCCGGATGATGATTCTATCCAATATTCCTTGATACCCACTCTGGAATGGACTCCGGCTGGAGAGGCGCAGAGTTATACATTAGAAATAGCCAAAACGCCATTCCCGACCACTCCGGAGTACACCGCTTTAATCACGCCTATTTCTTCTACCGCCGTTGTTACTTATACCGTGCCGGCCGGAGTGTTATTCGTCAGGACAAAATATTACTGGAGGGCGAAGGCGACTAATCTCGCCGGTGATACCTATTCCACCACTTATTTCCACTTCACTACTTTTGAACAGGGTATCATCCCTGACCCATTTGATTTAACAACACCTGCCGACAATGCGACCGATGTGTCCTGGCGTCCCGAACTTAAATGGAATGATAGTATTGGTGAAGAATACTATGTGGTCCAGATAGACACAAACTCAAACTTTACCAGCACACCTCTGACTTTCCAAATCACCATCAACAAGGATACCGTTTCTTACAAGGTTCCGTCAGGAAGATTGACGCCCAACATAAAATATTACTGGCGTGTTCTCGCAACAAACTCGGAAGGCGGCCGTATCTCTGGTCCCATTCCATATTATTGGGCATTTACTACGAGCAACTGGACCGATTTCCTGTCCGATACGGTGGGCGGGGAATTCTTGAAAAGAGCCTATCATACCGCGGTCTGGACAGGTCCAACAGGCGCGGGGGGGACGGAAGAAGTCATCTTCTGGGGCGGGGTAGGTAAAGAAAGTGAGGATGAACCTCTGACATATTTCCAGGCATACCGCGGTCTGGACCGGTAATACCGGTACCGACAACAACTACCCTAACGCAATGCTTATCTGGGGTGGCTGGGATGGTCAGACACCGCTTGATAGCGGGGCGATATATTTCCCTATATCCAACACATGGAAGGCAATTACTACGACCGGCGGTACCGGCGCCCCATCACGAAGAACCGAACACACCGCCGTCTGGACAGGTCCAGGGACTGAAACCTGGCGGAATAAGATGCTTGTCTGGGGCGGAACATGGCCAGGTATAGAATATTATAACGACGGCAAAATCTATGACCCGCTTACTGATACATGGTCAGATATGAAAAATGCGACCGTATCGGAGTCATGGATAGAAGGTTATGACCAATTTGGCAATCCGGTATGGTCTTTCTACGGTCCGATGTCTGTTTCCAACCGCGCCTATCATACCGCCATCTGGTCGTCAACTACCAATGAGATGCTTATCTGGGGTGGCTGGAATGGGGTTTCTTTTCTCAATACCGGCGCAAAATATTCGCCTGGTGGTGATAGTTGGGACGCCATCGCTGACCCGTTAGCCGCAAGTTTGGGCGGATGTTCCGGGTCAATACCATCAGCCAGGTCGGGTCATACCGTGGTCTGGAGTGGTGGCGGTATGGTTATGTGGGGCGGGCAGCAGTTTGCCAGTTATTTGGGGGACTACTGGACTTATAATCCGTTAGGTACCTGGCCTAATCCTAATAATGATTCCGCCACTGGTTGGGAGTCAGTTACCTATACAGGGACTGCTCCAATTGCCAGAACCGAACATACCATAGTTTTGTGGTCAGATGGACCTGAAACTAAACTGATTATCTGGGGCGGCCGGAACGGTATAAATAGCACAAACTATCTTAATAGTGGTGGATTATATAATATGTTTTATGCGCAATGGTTTGCAGTCAGTGAAGATAATGCCCCGAGCGGCCGGGTAGGTCATACCGCAACATGGACAGGCACCAAGATGGTTGTCTGGGGCGGCACAAACGGTACAATTTACTTTAATGACGGCGGAAAGTATAACCCAACAACTGCTTCCTGGGCGCCGGTTTTACCGCCTCAACCTATTCCGATTGAGCCCAGAATGCGGCACACCGCTGTTTGGACAGGTTCTGTCGCAGAAAATGCGACTGGCGAGATGATTGTTTTTGGAGGTCAAGATTTTAATCAGGAATATAATAACGGCGGAAAATACAATCCCAATGGCGATATCTGGTCGGCCATCAGCCTTCGTGATGCTCCGATTTCAAGAACTCAACACACCGCAATATGGACCGGGACTGTTAGCAACCAGATGGTTATCTGGGGCGGTTATTATCGGGTGGGTAATCTATATCTCAATTCAGGTGGTGTCTATAGTCCGACTTCTAATACCTGGGTAAAGATGAGCGAGCTCAATGCCCCTTCGGGCAGGTCAAATCATACCGCATGCTGGGCTCCAGATAGAAAAGAGATGCTTGTCTGGGGCGGCTGGGATGGTAGCGGCTGGTTAGATACCGGCAGACAATATTACCCCATAACAGATACCTGGAATACAACAGTGATAACAACCACTAGTGCCCCTGCAGCGCGGACAAACCATACCGCGGTCTGGACCGGCACTCAGATGATTATCTGGGGCGGATTGAATGCCAATAATATGCCGCTTGATACCGGGGGAAGATACACTCCGTCAACAGATAGTTGGGCCGACACAGCTATTGGTGGTGATGTTCCTATCAGCCGGGCCTGGCATACGGCTATCTGTAGAAGCGATTGGCCTTATGATATGATTATCTGGGGCGGCGCAACCAACACCGATCCTAATCAGGCAATCAGTAGCAGTAACTATAAAACACTAAATAGCGGAGCGCTATATTCCCCATTGTCAAATACATGGCTGGCGCTGCCTACTATAAATGCTCCTGCTTCAAGAACAAATCATACGGCTGTCTGGACGCAAAACTGGGGGACGCCAGTGATGATTGTCTGGGGCGGCTGGGATGGAAATAATTATCTTAATACAGGCGGTAAATATAATCCCGCAAATCTAACATGGAGCCTTATTGACAGTCCACCTGATTTCAGCAGTCCGCCAGATTTTACTGGTCCTCCAGATGGGGTACCTGATTTCTTAGGCCGGGTCTACCACTCTTCATTCTGGACAGGCACCGAAATGATTATTTTTGGTGGTGCGGTATTTGGCGGACCGCCGCCTTTTGGAATACCAATAGGATATACCAATACCTCGGCTAAATATAGGCCGTAGCCCTGCATAAGGAGACTGTGGCATAATTCCATCTGTCATTCTGAATGGAGCCTTTCGCTTGCCGTCATTCTGAGGGAGCGAAGCGACCGAAGAATCTCGCTCAGGGTAAACTCCGCGGAGTGAAGAATCTCCGTTTTATGCGGATTTGGGACGAGATTCTTCGCCCTAACGGGCTCAGAATGACAATTGTAACACAGTCTCAAGTGCTGGGGGTTAATTTTAGAATTGAAGTTACTCGCATTATTACTTTCTGTATTCCTGCCCGGTTTAGGACAGGTCTGGCTCAGCCGTTACCGGCGCGGGATTGCCCTGTTCTTTTCTGTAGTTATCCTGCTTGATCTGGCCCTGGTGATTATTCCCTTTTCCGTTCCTTCTCTTTCGGCCATTATTTTCATACTCTGGGCGTTCGCCGTCATTATTTATATCTACAATCTTAATGATATCATCTGGGTGGTATTCCTGCGCGAGCGCCGCTCGCTGGCTGAGAAAAAGAAACCGCTATTCCAGGAAGGAGTCAAATTCTATCTGGCCAATAATCTGGATAACGCCGCCGAATCATTCCGTCAGGTTCTAAAACTTGACAGGGACGATATTGATGTTATGTTTTACCTCGCGCTGGTTTACAAAAATATGGGTAAACACGGTAACGGCAGAAGAATGTTTAACAAATGCAGTAACCTTGACCTGAACAATAAGTGGAAACAGCAAATTCAGGCAGAGATGGTATGAAATTGCAATTATCGTATAAAGACGCCGGTGTTGATACGGCCCGCAAGGATGTGGTCATAGACGAAATCATCCGGCTGATGAAGCGCACCTATGACCCGCGGGTGATTGACCTGCCCTGGGGCTTCGGCGGCCTGTTTGCGCTCTCATCTCCGGGCAAGTTATTTGCCAAACACTATAAATCACCGGTGCTGGTCAGTTGCACGGACGGCGTCGGCACCAAACTCAAAATTGCCTTTATGCTCAACAAGCACGACACGGTCGGGATTGACCTGGTCGCAATGAGCATCAACGACCTGATTGTCCAGGGCGCCGAGCCGCTCTTCTTTCTGGATTATATCTCCATCGGCAAGGTTAACGAAAACGTCCTGATTGATTTGGTCAAAGGCATCGTAACCGGCTGTGAACAGGCCGGCTGTGCCTTATTGGGCGGCGAGACGGCCGAGATGCCCGATTTCTATCCGGCCGGCGAATACGATATGGCCGGCTTCGCCGTCGGCGTCGTGGAAAAAAGCAGGATTATTACCGGTAAAAATATCAGGCCCGGCGATATGGTTATCGGACTGGCATCATCGGGCCTGCACAGCAACGGTTATTCCCTGGCCCGCAAGGTCTTCTTTGATAAGGCAAAGATGAGACCCAATCAGCATATCCCGGAATTTGCCGCCTCGCTGGGTGAAGAACTCCTCAAACCCACCCGAATTTATAGCAAACCGATAAAAGATGTCCTTGTGCATTACCGGGTCAAGCGGGCGGTGAAAGGCATTGCCAATATCACCGGCGGCGGGATGATAGAAAATATTCCCCGTATCCTGCCGGCCAACGTATCTATAGAAATAGAAACCGGCTCCTGGCAACGCCCGCCGGTCTTTACCCTAATTCAGAAACTCGGCAACGTCTCAAACGATGAAATGTATCGTGTTTTTAATATGGGTATCGGTTTGGTTGTGGTGGTTGACCCGTTCTATACCGGCGCGGTAATCCAGCGGCTGAAATCAGCCGGAGAAACGCCATACCTTATCGGCCGTGTCAAGCGCGGCAACAAAGAAGTGGTAATCAGGTAATCTGTGTAATCCGTGGCTTATTTCAAATCGCTCTCCCGGCAGATTCTGTTATTCGTAATCGCGCCGGACACCTCCTGGATATAGGCATAAAGACTGCGCCGGAGTGTTTCGGCGGTTGACGGCTGTTTAGATTTGATATCGTTCCGCAAAAACGGGTCAACCCGGTAATCATATAAAGCAATGTCTTTTTCCAGGTCATTGAGCAATACAAACCGCTCGCTGAAGATGGCATATTGCACGCCGTCGGTTACCACCGCATAATGGGAATTGATGTTGTCCAATAGTGAAGAACCCATAGATGAATGAACCGTGGAAATCTGCAGCAAATCCAGAATCGTGGGCATCATATCCACCTGTGCGCCAATCGTATCTATCCGCTGGGGTGCAATTATTCCAGGCCCGTATATCAACAGCGGGATGTGAAAATACGAATGGAAGTTATTGCCTCTGGCATAATTAGTATGGTCGCCGGTGATGATAAAGATGGTATCTTTGAACCACGATTTATCTTTGGTCGTCTCAAAGAATCTCTGGAGGCTGTAATCCGAATAACGAATCACCCGCTGGAATCTGGTCTCGTTGGTGTATTTGGCAAATAGCGCCGCGCGGTGCGGCGGTATCTTGAACGGGTCGTGCGAGGTCAGCGAAAATACTATTGAGCAGAACGGCTTTTGGAAACCGTCTATCCGGCGCGCCACATCCAGGAAGAACTCCTCATCCCAGATGCCCCAGACCCCGTCCTGGGCCTGGGCCGTGATATTCGGATAATCCTCCTTGCCGTAATAATGCGTAAACCCGGCCAGTTTTGAATAGGCGTCAAAACCCATAGAGCCGGTCTTGGCGCCGTGAAGGAATGCCGTGGTGTATCCTTGTTTATGTAATATTGTGCCCAGCCCGAGGAAATTATTCAACTCGGTCTGCGCGCCTATCATTGACCGGGGCGGGCTTTTGATAGAGGATGAAAAGAATCCGGGAATAGAAGTCAGAATGGATGTCGTGGCCACCACGGAGCGCTGGCCGTTGGCCAGGAAGTTGGTAAAAAGAATTCCTTCTTTTGCAATACTGTCAAAGAACGGCATAGCCGATGGCTGGGCGCCGCTCACGGAACCGACATAATCTGCCGTCCAACTCTCCATCACGAAGATGACCACATTTAACCGGCGCGGTTCGGCCGTGAAGGTTTTACGCCTGAGAAACGGATACTCCTCGTCAAGCATCTGCTCATTCTGCTGGCGGAGCATTATTTTCACCAACATCTTGGCCTCGCTCTCCGGCAGGAGTTTAATCTGTCCGGGATTTGCCTGCGAGATGCTTCTTAAGATGGTAAATGAGGAATTTAATGTAAGATACCCGACATCACGGTTGGACGAAAAGAAGGCGTGGGCCTGGCGGATGGGTCTGGATTGCAATCCGCCCCTTAAACCCAGCACTATTAGCAGGATGATTCCAGCAAAACAGCCCACCTCACGCCAGAGATTAAACTGATAATTAATTAGACCGTCTATTTTTCTGAACAATCGCCAACTGGCAAATACGAATACTCCCGCACAGATAATCAGGACAAATACCAGATAATAATATTCCAGCAGGGTCTCAGGCAGCATCCGGATGATATCCGGCAGGATGGTGTAAATCTCGTTCATCAGCCGGCGATGGATGGTCGGGTAATAGCCGTAATCCGCCAGGTTCAACGTGATAAATCCGAGGTTGAATACCCAGAATAATCCCAATAGGACTGTCCGCACCCATTTTATCCGTGCCGGGTTGGTTGGAATATTGTAAATAACTATCAGCAGGCCGTTTATCATCAGCAGGGCCGAGATATCAAACCGCAGGCCATATATAAAGGCCTGGATTATGTCGCCGACCCCGGCATTGCGGAATGACTCGTGATTGGTCAGTAAAAACCCCAGCCGTAGTAATGTATACCAGATTAAGAGATACCCCAATGTCAGCGCCGTTATTTTGGTTTGCTTGGTAATGAATTGATAATATACCGTATTAAGAAAGTTAATAAATCTATCCTTCATTTGTGCAAATTTGTGTAATCTGTGGCTATCGTCTCACCGACCGTCCACTTGGCGCCTTTTTCCGTATGCCAGGTCTGTAATTGTATGGTATCATTCCGGACGGTGACCAGGCAGAAATGGTATCCGCGCGGTTTCCGGCCGGTTGAGTCGTACATATCCTGATAGCGCCAGTCTTCAATATCCTTAATATCTTTCAGGGTTGCGCCGCCGCCGCCCGTAACCACATAACTTATGCCGTTGACAAGGAACCGCTCATAGGTATGCGAATGGCCGGAAAAGACAAACTTTATCTTGGGTGACTTGGTAAATACCGGCACGAACTTCTGCTGGACCTCTTCAGACGGGCTGTGCGCCTCACAATTAGTATAGGGCGAATGATGGAAATATGCGAAAATAAACGAGATGGTATTATCGGCGTCATATCTGGTAATGGTTTCCAAGAGCCACTCGGACTGTTTCTGGGTTTCTTCTCTTGATAAATCAGCGAAGTTAGAATCAAGGGCTATAAAGGCCGAGTTAGAATATGTAAAACTATACCACTGCTGGTGGTTGGTTTCCGGGAAGCGGGCAAAATAATTAGCCAGGGCCTGTTTTCGGCCGCCGTTATAATCGTGGTTGCCCAGTGTCGGATAATAGGGAATCCTGCTGTCGCGCAACGGTTTAATCAATTTATCAAACCCGCGCCACTGGTCTTTGGCCGCGCCTTTATAAACCAAATCGCCCGTATTTAGCACAAAAGCCGGCTTAGACGCCGAGATTTTGTCGGTAATAGCCAGATGAACATTGGTCGGCGTATCGCTTTTGACCCTCGGGTCGCCCACCACCGCAAAGGTAAATGAAGTGGGAGTAATAGGTTCACTATAGACAATAGAAACCGATAGCAATAAGAATAATATGTAGAATACTATTTTCATTAATAAAATCTTCTGCTTTAGAAATGACGAATGTCTAATGCCGAATGACTAATTAATATCCCAATTCCCTAATGACGAAACTTTCGGCATTCGTCATTTATTTATTCTTTCGTCATTTGTATTTCGTCATTCGTCATTATATGACCAGATATTTCTTCTGATGTCCACATTTTTCTTATCAGACTATTGACAAGCCATTGTCTTTTAGTATTATTAGGGGGTCTTTGCCCTAAAGGTGGTACAGCCGATTTTCCTTTAGGATGGACCATGACCTTTGACGCTTCGCTGTCTTTGTGGTGAAAAATGATGAAGAATATTAACTTCCTCGGTATCAAGCCGTATCCTTTGAATAAGGCGCGCTTTGTAATTCTGCCGCTTCCCTACGACCAGACCGTCAGTTACGGCAGAGGCACGGCCAACGGCCCGCAGGCCATCCTGGAGGCATCCACCCAGGTAGAGTTATATGATGAGGAGTTAGGCCAAGAAACCTGTCTTAAAGCGCCTGTTCATACGATACATAACAGCGGTCTTAACTTCGCGGCCTCGCCTGAAAGGTTTGCCAAATCGCTTGAAGATTATGCTAAAAAACTATTAACCCAATCCGCAATCCACAATCCGCAATTCACATTTGTCGGCCTGGGCGGTGAGCACAGCGTTAGTTACCCGTTGATTAAGGCATATAAAGAAACCCTTTATCCCAAATTATCTATTCTGCACCTTGACGCTCACTCGGATTTGAGGGACGAATATGCGGAGACGAATGTCGGGAAGGGCTCAAAATACAGCCACGCCTGCGTGATGCGCCGGGTTCTTGACCTGAAACCTAAATCAATCGTCCAAGTCGGCATCCGAAACCTCACATCAAACTGCGTCCGGCTGATAAAACAAAACAAGGTAAAAACTTTCTTTGCCCATCATCTATCGCGCATCCCGAATCTCGCATCTCGCATCCTTGACACGATTGCTACAAACGATGTCTATCTCACCATAGACCTTGATTGTTTTGACCCGTCGGTCGTGCCGGGTGTCGGCACGCCTGAGCCGGGCGGGCTGGGCTGGTATGAGGTTCTAAATATCCTGCGGCCGGTATTCAGGGCGAAAAACGTGGTCGGCATTGACGTGGTGGAACTCGCTCCGATTAAAGGGTCAAATATATCAGAATTCACCGCGGCCAAACTGATTTATAGGTTGATGGGGTATAAAATATCGCAGTCCACTAAAATTCCCTAATTGGGGAATGATGCTTTTTAATCCTTGTGAACCCTATCCCATCACAGTGGAATATATGCTCTGCCTTCGGGGGTATAAGGAATTGCTCTACCCGTCTGGTCTGGCGGGCGCCATTTGACGGATACAAATTAATTATCTTTCCTCCAGGGAGATAGTTACCCTCCCACATCCTCTAACCCACCCCCCGACAGAGGGTGAGATACCTACTATCACTGCGTTACCTGCCTACCACTACTCCCTTGCCCATCTACCCACACTGGGTTACTTACCTACTGGCACTCCCGTGTCTACCTACTCACACTGGGTTAGCCACATTCTCTTACCCTCTAACATACCTACCGGCACGGGGGGTGCTACCTGCCCACAACGGAGAACTTACCTACCACTACTTCCTGAGATACCTTCTGATACCCCATACCCTACCCAATTGCAGGAGAGTAGCCACATACTATCAGGGGGTATGCCACCGCCATCCTACCCCATGCCTATTTAGTCACAACTCATTATTTTATAAAGGATTAGATACAAAAAGTATCTGTAACCTTTGTATTTATGGATGGATGCTCCAGCCGGTAAAAGCATCCATTTTCTTTATTTTATAATTACAATAGTTATAATGATATTATGGTTATCGGTTCATTAAGAATGGCAGATGGCGTATTGCCACAAAAAAGAAGGCGATTAATGTCGCTCTCTGGGCCACACTGCTGCGCCAGAAAAAAGCCGCCAAATCGTTACTTAAACCAGGATATAGTGACAAAGAATATAAAAAAAGTATTGATGCCCATTCGCTCAGATATCTCTGCCAACTGGGCAATAGTTTAACGTTAACCTATGCCAAATATCCCAGGAAAAGCGTTGCGGAATTAGCCATCCTATTTCTATGCCCGACATCTAAACTTCACAAGAAATATCTTAAAGAATCTGATAAGATGACCGGCGCACCGGTCGTTATCTGCCATCCGGGCCAGGCCGGTCACTTCAGGTCGGAATTATATAACCAGATTGTTCACTGGGGTACACGGCTGGTTGAAAGCATTACGAGATTAAAAGATTTGCTGACTGAACCTCAACAGTATGCGGTGGAGATTGAAAAGCATACCCGAAAAATGGAGGAACAAATTGTCACGGCTAACCAGACACTCAATAGTTTGGTAGATGGTTTCCGGCTACCGGGTTTTACACCCTTTAAGAGCGACGGCGACTCCCATATTGACTTCATCCTGGAAAAACGGTT
>JACQXL010000121.1 GCA_016208805.1 Planctomycetota bacterium
CTGGCCCGCGGCTGTAAACGGCCCAAACACAGGTTGCTCTGCCCGGTTGACCTGTTGGCCTATTTGGAAATAGTCTTTATTGATAAGTCGGCGGAGACCCCGCCACTTATGGCGGTGAAAGAAAGGGGATTAAACCTTTTAACCGAGTGCGCGCTTAAGGATAATTTCCAGCCGCTCCGGGCCGACCTGAACCGGCTCAACTATGGGCTTTATGTGGCCGAGTTCCTGAACCGGATAACCGCCCTGGAAGACCCCAACCCGGAACTGTTCCGGCTGGCGCTCAAGACGCTCCGGCAACTGGCAAGCCCGGATGCGTCTGACAGTTCAACGGCATTATTCGCCTTTGAGACCCAGGCCCTGAAAATACTCGGCTATGTGCCCCACCCGCAGGGCAGGGCTTTATTGTTCCAGCGGATGAAGACCAATATTAGCGGGATAGAGGGGATTGCCAAGTTGTTTGAAACGCTGGCGCATTCCAAACTGCCGGACCTGAACCGGTTGAAGATTAATGCGCCGATGCATAAAGGATTAAGACGGTTCCTGGATTATTATATTGCATCAATAACGGGCGAGGAACTGCGCACCGCTAAACTGTTATGAACCGAATAGGACGCAGATTGACGCTGATATTCGCAGATATGAAATACTTTCTACTTTTTACTCTCTACTTTCTACTTCTGGTAGCCGGTTGCGCCGGCCAGCCCATAGAGCCCCCCAAGGACGTGCCGCCCTCGCCGGCCATAGAGAATAAATATACCGAGGCACAGCAGTTTTATACGGATAGCAAGTTTGACCGGGCACTGGCTATCCTTGAAGACTGCGCCGAGACGGTCAAGAACTTTGACCAGAAAGAGCGCATCACTTTCCTGCAGGCCGAGTGCCTGTTCCAGATGCGTTATAACGAAAAGGCCCATAAGATATATACGACCTTCCTGAGCGAGTTTGCCAAGAGCGAGCGGTTTGACGATGCCGTGGCCCGGGAACTGGAAATCGGGTTCAGATTCGTCAAGGGCGAAAAACGCAGTCTCTGGGGGCTCTACATCATCCCTGCGTACGATTACGGGATGAAAATTATCAAGGATACCATCGGCAAATACCCCTATGCCAAACCGTCCGAACCGTATCACCTTAAACTGGCCGACCACCTGTTCAAGGACGAGTATTACGATTTGGCCCTGACCGAATACGAGGGCTTTATCAAGACCTATCCCAAGAGCGAATCACTGCCCCATTGCGAATACCAGGTAGCCCGCTCTCACCTTAAAGAATACCAGGGCAGTTCCTATGAAATTGAACCGCTCCTGGCCGCCAAGAAATCAATAGACGAGTTCCTCAAGAAATACGAAAACATCCCCCTGCGGGCTGATGGCGAAAAACTGCACAAGGAAATTACGGAACAGTTGGCCCAGCGCGATTATGAGGTCGGCTATTATTATTACAAGACCGGGAAACATAAATCGGCCCGGATATATTTTGAAAGCGTGATTGCCGATTATCCGGAAACGAGTTGGGCGAAGAAGTCCGCCGAGTTATCCAAAGAACTCAAGAACTAAAATATGAGATACTTTCTACTTCCTACTTTTTACTTCCTACTTTTATCGGCCTGCGGCTACCAGAACACCAATTACGTCAAAGAGGTTACGACCATTGCCGTACCGGTATTTGATAACAAGACCACCTACCGGGAGAAGGAGTTTGAGTTAACCCAACTGGTTCAGCGTGAAATCAAGGCGCGCACGCCTTTCCGGCTGGTGGCCAAGCCAGAACAGGCCGACCTGGTCCTCAAAGGCGAGATTACCGATTACCGTAAACCGGCCGTGATTGAGGGCCGGCTGGACGAAGTCCTGGCCGCTGAAGTAGCCGTTACGGTCAATGTCTCGCTGATAGAACAGAAAAGCGGCAAGGTGCTGTTATCCAAAAACTATGTCGGCCGGGGCGAACTGATACCCTCACGCGGCCAGAATGAAGATTCGGCTACGGCCAGGGTTTACGAGGATATCAGCCAGTGGGTGGTTTCGCTCCTTGAAGAATAGCCACAGATTATTTATCCAGAGAGACGAAGGACACAGATTAAAATATGAAGCGTAATTTTATATTCCTGATGCTGATGCTTGCAGTTCTGGGGATTATCTTTTATCTCAGCGCCGGCCCGTTCGCCAATAAGACCGATATTATCACCTTTGAGACATTACGAAAACAAGCCAAAGACGGTATTGTTAAAAACATAATCTTCAAGGGCAACATCGCCGAGGGCGAGTATAATGAAGGTTATGAGTATAAATATTTCCGGACCGACGTGATTCCGGATGGCTATTTCAAGGACAGCAAAATCCTTGAGGAGTTGACCGATGCGGTCGGTCCGACAAATATCACGGCTAAAGAGACCAACACTTTCTGGTATCAGGCGTTCCTGGCGTTGTTACCGGCGCTGTTGATTATCGGGGTCATCTGGTTCCTGCTGATGCGCCAGGTCAAGAACGCCTCCGGCCCTACCGGCGTATTCTCGTTCGGACGCAGCCGGGCCCGGATGGCCTCAAAGGATAAACGTAAAATCACCTTTGCCGATGTGGCCGGCATTGAGGAAGCCAGGGAGGAAGTAACCGAAATCATCGCGTTCCTGAAAGACCCCAAGAAGTTCCAGCGGTTGGGCGCGCGCATTCCGCGGGGCGTGGTCTTAATCGGCCCTCCCGGCTCGGGCAAAACGGGAACAGGGAAAACACTTTTAGCCAAGGCCGTGGCCGGAGAGGCGGCGGTGCCTTTCTTTTCTTTGAGTGGATCGGATTTTGTGGAGATGTTTGTCGGCGTGGGCGCATCGCGGGTGCGCGACCTGTTCAAAACCGCCAAGGAAAACGCGCCCTGCATTATTTTCCTGGACGAGATTGACGCGGTCGGCCGGCACCGCGGCACCGGACTGGGCGGCGGACACGACGAGCGCGAGCAAACACTTAACGCCATCCTGGTGGAAATGGACGGCTTTGATACCGATACCAGCGTTATTCTAATTGCGGCCACCAACCGGCCGGATGTGCTTGACCCGGCGCTATTGAGACCGGGCCGGTTTGACCGCCAGATAGTAATTGACCTACCGGATATCAAGGGGCGCGAGGCAATCCTGAAAGTGCACGCCCTCAAGATTAAGATATCGCCTAAGGTAAACCTGTCCGACCTGGCCAAGACCACGCCGATGTTTTCCGGCGCCGACCTTGAGGCGATTATCAACGAATCGGCCCTGCTGGCCGTGATGCGTAATAAGGATTTCGTGGAGCTGGAAGAACTGGAAGAAGCCCGCGACAAGGTCCGCTGGGGCAAACAGAAACGAAGCCGCCAAATGGCCGAAGAGGATAAAAAGATTACCGCCTACCACGAGGCCGGACACGCATTATTATCCTACCTGTTACCGGAAGCCGAGAAGGTCCATAAAGTAACAATTGTCCCGCGCGGGGTGGCGCTGGGCTCAACGATGACGATGCCGGAAAAAGACCGCTACCATATGCAGAAGAAATACGCTTTGGCCGAGATTAAGGTCCTGTTCGGCGGTCGGATTTCGGAAGAATTGTTCTGTAACGATATTTCGGCCGGCGCCCGCTCGGATATCCGCCAGGCCACCAACCTGGCCCGGATGATGGTCTGCGAATGGGGGATGAGCGAGAAACTCGGCCCCATCAGTTATACTGAAAGCGAGGAGCACCTTTTCCTGGGCCGGGAAATCACCCGCACCAAACCGCATAGCGAGACCACCGCTATAGAAATTGATAACGAAATCAAACTGATTCTGACAAACTGTTACGAACAGGCCAAGGAATTGATTGCCGCCAATAAAGACTCCTGCGACCGGCTGGGAAAGGCGCTTCTGAAATATGAAATTCTATCTGCACAAGATGTGGACAATATCGTCAAGGGAATAGATATAAATAACCTGAAAAATACCGTTACCCAGGATACTCCGGCACCGGCTAAGTAATCCGATTAAAATGGCAATCTCCATACCAAATCATCCTGTCAGGAAATTATCGCTTAACCGCACCATCATTATGGGCATCCTCAATGTCACGCCGGATTCTTTCTCCGATGGCGGCAAGTTTTACGGCGTGAACGAAGCGGTCCGGCAGGGACTGCGGATGATTGCTGACGGCGCGGATATTATTGATATCGGCGGAGAGTCCACCCGTCCCGGCGCCAGGCCGCTGTCGCTCAACGACGAACTGAAACGGGTCATCCCGGTCATCAAGATAATTGCCCGAAAAGCGCCCAAGACGCTGATTTCCATAGATACCTACAAAGCGCCTGTGGCCGAGGCGGCTATTAAGGCCGGCGCCAGAATTATTAACGACATCTCCGGACTTGGATTTGACAAGGATATGGCCGCCGTAGCGGCTAAATACAAGACACCGGTTATTATTATGCATATCAAAGGCACACCCGGAAATATGCAGGATAACCCGGTTTATCGCAATTTGATGCGGGAGTTAATCCGGTATTTCCGCCAGCGCATCCGGTTAGCCATTGCGACGGGCATAAAGAAAAGTCAGATTATTATTGACCCGGGCATCGGATTTGGTAAAAGGTTAGACGATAATTACGCGATACTCAAACGGCTGAACGAACTGCGCCGCTTGGACCAGCCGCTGATGGTCGGGCCTTCGCGCAAGTCGTTCATCGGCAAGGTGCTGGATTTGCCGGCGGATGAACGGCTGGAAGGCACGGCCGCGGCCGTGGCGATATCCATCCTTAACGGCGCCGATATCGTCCGGGTGCACGATGTCAAGGAAATGAAACGGGTCGCCCGCATCTGCGATTACCTGAAACAGATATGAAAGATATCCTGTCAGTCACCTCAGGCATAGAAATCATCCTGATTTTCATCTTCTTTTATTATCTGCTGACGAGTTTGCAGGGAACACGCGGCGCCGGCATATTCCGGGGCATCATATTCGGATTTGTCATAGTGGCTGTCGCAGTGGGGTTACTCGCTCAATTCTACCAACTAACTAATATTTCTTATATCAGCACCTGGCTGGTGCCATTTCTTATAGGAGTACTCCTTGTTGTTTTCCAACCGGAATTAAGAAGGATGCTTTTTAATCTGGGAAAGAGCCGGCTTTTTAACCCGTTCTTCAAGCCCAAATCCGGGATTATTGACGAAGTGATTGATGCGGCCGTAAAACTGGCCGAGAAAAAATACGGCGCGCTGATGGCCATAGAACGAGAAATCGGGCTTAAACCATATATTGAAGGCGGTGTCAAAGTGGATTCCGAGGTAACAACGGAATTGATTCAGACTATCTTTTATCCGGGCTCGGAATTGCACGACGGCGCGATAGTAATTAAGGATGAAAGAGTAACCGCGGCCAGATGCCTGTTCCCGCTCACGGAAAACCCGGATATCCCCAAGAGTGTCGGCACCAGGCACCGAGCGGCTATCGGCATTACCGAAGAAAGCGACGCCATTGCCATCGTCGTCTCGGAGGAAACCGGCCAGGTCTCGGTCTGCATCAACGGCCAACTTAAACCGGACCTGACTAAAGAAGCGCTTAATAATACGCTCCACGAACTGTATCTCCAGAAATAAAGTATATGCTTGATTTTATACGCCATATGCTAACCAAGAATCTCGGGACTAAAATAATGGCGTTGTTCCTGTCAATCCTCGTATGGGTTTATATAAACCGTGAATCGTCCGAGCCAGATACTCTAAATGTTCCGCTTAAGATTATTACCGATGCCCAGGTCCTCAGCCGCGCCGAGATTATGGAAACCGGCGAAGTAATTAACGAAGTTAAAGTTAAAGTTAAGTATCCGAAGGGGCACAGGGAATCCGTCATCTCCGGCATTGTTTGCAGTCTTAAAGTCAAACCCGGCACAGACCTCCAGGTAAACGAGACATCATTCCCGGAACTAACGGGAAAGGATTTCAATTTCAGCCCGACGGTCAGGGTGGAAAACATTTCGCCGCCCCGAATCCGGTTGATATTATTTAAGGAAGCCAGCAAGTTTATGCGGCTTAAAGCCGAAGATTGTATCAGCGGTGCGCTGGTCAAAGGATACCGCGTGGCGGGTATCAAAGCAATTCCTTCGGAAATACTGGTCAAAGGGCCGAAACACATTCTGGACAAATACGACAAAGTCCCGATAAGCAGGATAGATGTAACCGGCCGCAACAGCTCATTTTCTCAACTCGGCCGTATTGAAGCGACATTGGATAACGAGAAAATCTTCACAGAAGATTCGTTCATCGTAGAGGTAACCATCAACGAAGAGGTGATTGAACAGGTGCTCCAGATACCGATAAGTGTCCTGTTACCGCCGAATTTCCCCTACCGGCTGGAATTAAAACCCAATGAAATAGGCGTCAAGGTAAAAGGCCCGGCCTCCGGCATCAAGGCGCTCAAGGAGCGGCATATTAACCTGTTTGTAAATATCAGCGCATTGTATAACAAACCGGAAGATATAGCGCCACCCAGGATTTTGACAGCGCCGTTGGAATTGCGGTTTGCGCCTGATGCGCCGTCCGGCATAGAATTATCGCAACCGCTGGAAAAGATTAGGTTGGATATTATGGAACCGGCGCCCGCTCCGGAGAAACAACCGGAGAAACCGCCTGAACAACCGCCACCGACCCCGCCGACACCGCAACCGCCCTCGCCGCCAGTACCGCCAACGCCAACTCCGCCACCCAAATAGACTATGAAAGAACATATTTTCGGGACAGA
>JACQXL010000122.1 GCA_016208805.1 Planctomycetota bacterium
ATTTCGCAAGAGTTCAGGATATAGATATATTGGTTGTTCATTTGAGTCCCTCCTTTCTTAATGCACCGATATATTATTATCGGCACAAGGAGGGACTTTTCTTTTTACCCTTAAGTCACTGCCATTAGCCGGCAGGCAGGCAGGCCGCCCCAAGGAGTTGCTCTGTTTTAGTTAGGTTCAGGACACAACTTTTTTAATCTGTGTCTTACTGCCGGTCCTTTATCCCTCCGTGAGGTTCAGGTCATCACACCCGGAGATAATGATTATTCCATACATCTCTTTTCTTTACGGCTACCCACTCTAACCAAAAAAATATATACTCATAAGGGTCAGAACATATATCCGCCTTGGTCAAGGCATATATCCCTGAAGTAATTGTTTGGTATGGATAACCTAATCAGCTTATATCCCTGTGGTAATAGGATGGCATAGGTCTGGATAGAGCCGGTGTAGGGCTAAGGTCACAGGGGTGGGGGGATAGGGTAGGGGGAGGGGGTGCTCAAGTTTTATGCGGGTTCCAGGGCATCAAGCACGACATTTTTTAGGATTTTGATAATCACCACCGTTATTTTGTGAGGGATTTGAGGTATTTCTGCTCAACGAAGCACGACATTTTCTGTATCTCTCATATTTATAAAAGGTTATGACAAGAAATTTACCTGATAAATCCACCAATTCCGCTCTTCCGATATCGGGCTATCCATCTCTGCATCGTCCGATAGGTTACTCCCAATGACCTGCTGATATCTTCAAAGGTCTTTTGCTGGTCTGAGAGCCAGAGTGCCTGGAGTGGTTTGCGTTTCTTATGCTGGCCGGCTAACAGGAGCCGTTTCAGTTCCCTGGTTATCTTTCCCCTTTCCTCAGGGGTAAGTTTGATGTAGACGTGTGGATATGGCATATTGTTTATTTTTACCTGATTTTATTTGTTTCTTTTATTTTTGCAATAATTACCGGTATTGTTTTATCCGTCGGGTCTATCTTTAATACCTCATCCAATGAGTCCAATGCCTCCCTGCCCAATACCGAGATAGACGTTTCGGGATACGTGCCACCGGATACGAGATACGTGATATGCGTTATGACGCATGCGGGGGCAAGCACGATACTCTACGGCTACAAGGCCCAGTTCTACACTCCCGCCATTCAGCGGGACTCCGCTGCGGCTCCGCAGGCCGACCGTTGCCCCGGCCCCGCTCTACCGCTTGGACACGGCACAGAAGGACTTCACTAACTACCTGACGGTGCTGATTCCGTTGGACAGTAACAGAAAGTTTGTGACATCGGTTTATCGGGACGGGGTGACCACGGCATGTGAACTCTATCTAATGGGATATGTAAGATGAATCGACACACCCCTAAATCCCCTCTTGGTAGAGGGGACTTTGGCTAATCCCCTCTTGAGAGGGGTAGGGGTGTGTGGGCGTCACCACGGCGGCGGAGTTATATCTGATGGGCTACATCCGGTGAATTGCACCGCAGAGGGCGCGGAGAAGAAAGCCGTTATTTATTCTTCTGCGTTCTCAGCGTCTCCACGGTGATTTTACAAGCAGAAAATATTTCCCCAAAATCCGATAAAAACACTTGACAGGGGTTTTATGATTGCTATTATATACGTGGACTGGCGGGTCCGTCTATTTACTCGCTGTTCGCGACGAAGAAGCGTTACAGCGAGTTATCCCGCTCTTTGTCTCGCAAAGAGCGGGATAAGACCCAGTAACGCCCCGCTCTTTATCCCGTAAAGAGCGGGGCTAACTGGCTCTAATATGAAACGACAGGAACGGATAAAGGAAATCAAGGCCCGGCGGTATCAGGAAATCCTGGATGCGGCCACCGGCATCTTCGCCCGACACGGCTACCACCTGACCGATGTGGAAGTGATTGCCGACAAACTCGGCGTGGGCAAGGGCACCATCTACCGCTATTTCCCGACCAAGGAGAAACTCTTTACGGCCATTATGGAGCAGATGATGCACCAACTGGCCGGTATCATTGCGGCTAAAGCACAGGGTATCTCCAACCCGCTGGAACGGCTCCGGGCCGTCATCCGCGGGCATATGGAGTTCTTTGAGAAGAACATGCATATCCTGGAAATATTCGTCCATTACCGGAGCGAGTATAAAGAAAAGGCCCGTGAGATTTATATGCGGCATTATTCGCGGGGCTTCAAGCGGACCCAGGCGCTGGTCCATGAATGCATTGACAAGGGGTTGATAAAGGCGCCATCCCTGCCCCGCCCCCCGATGTTACATCGGGGGACGCAGGCGGGAGCCAAGCTCTGCGCCAGCATCCTGATAGATATATGTTACGGCATCCTGTTTACCACCTTCCTGGGCGCAAGCAAAAGGGTGTTCCGGGAAAAGGGGCGGTACCTGGAGGAATTGTTGCTGTGTGGAGATAAGAAGATGTGCGATGTGTGATGCGGGATACGGGATATGTGATATGAGATACTTAATGTGGGTTTCTGTGATTGTATTGTTGACCTTGTGTCAGGCGGGTTTGTTGGCCTCCGCCTTCGCCACGGCTTCGGCGGACAAGGATGAGCCCAAGACTGGCAAGCGGCTGTCGCTTGAGGAGTGCCTCCAGATTGCGGCCCAGAATAACCGCCAGGCGCTGATAATGGACGAGGCGGCCAACCAGGCCGATGCCAAACTGGCCGAGGCGCAATCACGGCTTTACCCATCCATCAACGGCAACCTGACATATCGCCGGGTGGACGAGGTGACCTCGTTTGAGCCCGTGCCGGGGATGGGCAAGGTCACCATCGGTTCGCTGGATAATTATGCGGCCGAGGTGTCCGTCAAGGAATCGCTTTATATGGGCGGGCGTATCAGGTCCGGTATCCGCTCGGCCCAACTGGGCAAACTGACCCAATCAACCCAGAAGGAAGATTTGATGCGCAACCTTAACTTTTTAGTCAAGAAGTCATATTACGATGTCCTGCTTAACGACGAAACGGCCAATGTGAACCTCAAGACCGAAGAGGTGGTTAAAGCCCACCTGGATGATGTAACCAAACAGAACCGGGAAGGGCTGGCCTCCAACTACGATGTGCTGAGGGCGCAGGTGCAACTTTCCAATGTCCGGACCCTGCGCATCCAGAACCAGTCAACTCTGCAGAAGAGCAAATTGGCGCTGGTCAGCATCCTGGGTCTGCCTCTAGAGGAGTCGGATAACCTGTTCTTGACCGACAAATTAATTTACAAGGAAATATTGCCGAACGCATCGGACATAGAAGGCGCGGCATTTGCGAACCGGCCTGATTTGCGCTCGGCCCAGGTGCGGATTGACCTGCAGAAAGAGATGGTCAAGATGGCCAAGGCCGAGAACCTGCCGACTGCGTCGTTGAGTTGGAGTTACGGCGAGGAGAAGCCGTCCCGCAAGGTCTTCGGCGGCGTGGAATGGGGCAATTACTGGAACCTGGTGGCGGTGGTGGCCATCCCGGTCTTTGAGGGCGGCCGGGTCAGGGCCAAGGTCAGGCAGGAGAATTCAGCGCTCCAGCAGGCCGAGATGTCCCTGAACGACCTGAGAGAGAAGATCCGGCTGGAACTGACCCATGCGCTCCTGGGGTTGAGAGACGCCTTTGCCCTGATTAATTCACAGAAGGACAGCGTCAAGCAGGCCGAGGAGGGGTTGCGGTTGGTGGAAATCGGCTACAAGAACGGGGTCAATACGCAACTGGAAGTAATGGATGCCCAGATGGCGCTGGACACGGCATCCAAGAACTATATCCAGGCCATATATATGTATAACATCGCCCGGGCGAACCTGGAGGCGGTGATAGGGAAATAAACCACAGATGACACGGATTACGGAGGGTTTATGAAGAAGTTAATATTAGTTATAATTGTCCTGGCCATTATCGTCGGAAGTTTCTTCGTGACGATGCATATCAGAAAAAGCGACAAGACGCAGAATAACAACAACACCGAGAAGGTCGTGCCGGTAGCGGTCCAGGAGATTGTCCGGACGGATTTGGCCGAGACAATGGCGGTCTTCGGGACGGTTAAGGCCATCAACCAGGTGGATGTCTATGCCAAGGTGAGCGGCCGGGTTGAGGAACTGCTGGTCAAGAACGGCCAGGCGGTGCAGGCCGGCCAGGTGATGCTGGTGATAGAGCATTCTATGATAAAGGCGCAGATAGATCAGTCTATGTCGGGCCGCGAGGCGGCCACGGCGCAGTTGAAGCAACTGGAGATTAATCTGGCGAACCTGGAGAAGGAATTGAACCGCATCAGCGCCTTAAGCAAGGAGGGCGCGGTGTCGGAATCCAGGAAAGACCAGATAGAAACGCAATTCAAGGCGATGCAGGCCCAGAAAGAGACGGTCCAGGCGCAGGTAAAACAACTTGAGGCGGTGCTGTCCCAGGCGCAGATTAACCTGGACGAGGCGCATCTGAAAGCGCCGATTACCGGAGTGATTTCACAGCGCTATGTTGAAGTGGGCGATATGGTCACGCCCCAACGGCCGGTCTTTACGCTCATCCAGGCCGAGCGGGTCAAGATTGCCGCCTCGGTACCGGAAACCGTGGTCGGGCGCATTAAGGC
The DNA here is from genome assembly GCA_016208805.1 of Planctomycetota bacterium. Lineage (GTDB taxonomy): Bacteria > Planctomycetota > MHYJ01 > JACQXL01 > JACQXL01 > JACQXL01. The sequence continues at coordinate 4,545 of JACQXL010000122.1, forward strand.
GGGCGCAACCAAAACGCTGATTAACATAGATACCTATCCGGACAAGATATTTGAAGGGCTGATTTCCTACGTGGCGCCGGCGGTTGATGCCCGGAGCCGCAATGCGGAGATAGAAATAGAACTGGATAACCCGGCGGGATTGTTGAAACCAGGGATGTTCTGCCGGATTGAACTGGTGCTGGATTCCAAGAAAGCCGTGCTGGCCGTGCCCAAAGATTTTATTATTTACGAAGCGCTGGGCGAGGACAGGAATTATGCCGTCTATGTGGTCCAGGGCAATATCGCCCGGAAAACCGATGTCAAAACCGGCATTTATTCGCGCGGACTGGTGGAAATAAAAGAAGGACTGATTGAAGGCGATAAAGTCATTGCCTCGGTCGGACCGCATATATTTGACGGGTGTAAGGTGGAAGTCGTGAACGGAAAATAGTACGCGGATTTTCGCAGATGTACGCCGATAAAATCCCGAAAATCTGCGTTTATCTGCGTCCTATTAAAGAGGAATTTAGTTATAGTTTATGCTGTTAGCAGAATTTGGGGTTAAGAGACCGGTCACCAACCTGATGATATTCCTGGGACTCATTGTCCTGGGGGTGATGTCAATCATCTTTCTATCCATAGACCTGATGCCGGAGATGGAGATCCCGGCCATCACGGTGATGACGGCCTACCGGGGTGCGGCGGCCGAGGACGTGGAAACCGCCGTGACCAAGCATATTGAAAACGATCTGTCCATTGTCAGTAACCTGACCGAAATCAATTCGTATTCCCGCGAAGGTATGTCGGCGGTGGTCTGCCGGTTCAACTGGGGCGCCAACCTGGACGAGGCGGCCAATGAAATCCGCGACCGACTCGGCTTTACCGAGATGAAACTGCCCGATGACGCAGAGAAACCGATTATCGTCAAGTTCTCCACCACCGCGATGCCGATACTGGCCTGGGGCGTGACCGCCAAGGAAAGTTGGGAAAACCTTTACGAGATTCTGGACGAGGAATTAACCGTTTCACTCAAGCAGATAGAAGGAGTCGGCGCGGTGCAACTTATCGGCGGCCTGCAACGTCAGATAAATATTGAGGTGGACAAGGCCAAACTGGCCGCATACGGAGTTTCCATCAACGAGGTAGAAAACGCCATCCGGACCCATAATTATTCACTCCCGGCCGGCTCGCTCAAGGTCGGGCCCAACGAGTATATGCTCCAGACCCCCGGCGAATATAAAAGAGTTGATGAAATCGGTCAGACGGTTATCAAATTAGTCGCTGCCGCGCCGGTCCGGCTGAAAGATGTGGCTACAGTCAGCGATGATTTCCAGGAACCCCCCGGGCTGGTTTATGTCAACGGCACGCCGGGGTTGCTGGTATTCATCCAGAAACAATCCGGCTCCAATACCAACGAGGTGGTGGCTAAGGTTTACGACCGGCTGGAATCCATCAAGAAACGACTGCCGGCCGATATCAAGATGATGGAGATGTTCAATACGGCTGATTTCATCAACCTGACGCTGAATAACCTGACCAGTACCGTGATATTCGGCGGTATCCTGGTAATTATCATAACCTTGATATTCCTCGGGGAAATCCGCTCAAGTTTAATCATCACTTTGACCATCCCGTTTTCGCTGATTGTCTCTTTTACATTCCTGTATGTCTGGGGCAAGACGATTAATATGATGTCGCTGGCCAGTATTGCGATTGCCATCGGGATGGTAGTGGATAACGCCATAGTTATACTGGAAAATATCTTCTCGCACCGCGGGCGGGGCAAGGACCAGTACCAGGCCGCCATTGTCGGCGCATCCGAGGTCGGCCTGGCCGTGAGCGCTTCCGCATTGACCACGATTGTCGTATTTGTGCCGCTGATATTCCTCAAGGGAATTGTCGGTATTATGTTCAAGGAACTGGGCGTGATGATTATCGTCACGATTCTGGCGTCGCTGATGACGGCATTGACCTTTACGCCGATGCTGGCCTCGCGGTTTCTGACTTTCTCCAAGGATGTCTTTAGCCGTAAACCGCGCTGGTATCTGGCGCTGGAAAACACCTACCGCGCCGTCCTGGGCTGGGCGCTCAGGCATAAATTCCAGACGGTTGTCCTGTCTATTTTGGTGCTGGCGCTCTCGCTGTCGGTCATCCCGTTGATGGGCACTGAATTCTTTCCGGAAGAGGATACCGGCGACCTGCGCGTAACCGTGGAATTGCCCCCGGGTAAACGGATGGAAGAGGCGGTCAAAATCAGCCAGGATGTGGAAAAGGTATTCCACGAAGTCTGCGGCAAGGACCTGGCCAATATCTATACCCGGACCGGCACGGTTGGGCTGGGCGGCGCGATTATGGGAATGAAGGAAGGCTCCAACGTAGTGATGATTGGCGCCAAACTGGTCAAGGTCGGCCAGCGCCGACGCTCGGATAAACAGATTGCCCAGGAAATAAGAAGCAAATTGGCTAAACTACCCGGCATCGTCAAGATGGATGTCAAGACCGGCGACCCGATGGCCCAGGCAATGACCAGCAGCGGCAAGGCGCTCTCGGTTGATGTTTACGGCAATAATATGGATGATACCGATAAAATCGCGGCCCAGATAAAATATATTATGGACCATACCGAAGGCGCTAAGGACGCCGCCATCAGCCGCGATATCGCCAAACCGGAGTGGAAATTCATCATTGACCCGGACAAGGCCTCAAGTTTGGGGCTGACCAAGAACTATATCGCCTCTACTTTAAGGACATATTTCTACGGCAAGACCGTTTCCAAATACCGCGAGGGCGGCTATGAATACGATATCTTTGTGCGGCTCCGGCCTGAAGACCGCCAGTATATGGAGAATATCACCGATTCGTTTATTTCGGCGCCGGGCACAGGCTTGAATATCCCGATTTCCAATGTGGCTAAAATCTCGGAGGAACTCGGCCCGATAGAAATAGAGCGCAAAAACCAGGTCCGGGTCGCCCGGGTGGAAGCCAATCTTTACCAGCGTTCGTTGGGCGAGGTTTCGTCCGATATTGAAAAGGCCGTAAATAAATTGGCCTTGCCGGAAGGCGTTAACCTTAAAATCGGTGGTTTAATCAAGGAGCAGAAGAAATCATTCCGGGACCTGGGGTTATTGATGATTCTTAGCGTATTTCTGGTCTATGCGGTGATGGCCAGCCAGTTTGAGTCGCTCCTGGACCCGTTTATTATCATATTCGCGGTGCCGTTCGGGTTCAGCGGGGTATTTATTTCGCTGTTCATGAGGGGTTATCCGATAAGTATGGTCTCGCTGTTGGGCGCGGTGTTGTTAATCGGCGTGGTGGTCAATAACGCCATTGTGCTGGTTGATTATATCAACCTGTTGCGGCGCCCGGTGGCCGAGGGCGGCTACGGGATGGAACTGATGGAAGCCATAATGCAGACCGGCGTGCGGCGCTTGCGTCCGATTCTGATGACCACCCTGACCACCGTATTCGGCTTGTTGCCGATGGCCATCCAGACCGGCGAAGGAACCGAGGGTTGGCGGCCCCTAGGTACGACCATATTGGGCGGCCTGATTTTTTCCACGCTGGTCACTCTGGTGCTCGTGCCGGTGCTATACGCAATATTTAACAAAGATAAGAAAATCAGCGCCTCTGCCGAATGGCACATACTTAAGGGGTAAACATCCCCTTATTGTCATTCTGAGCGAAGCGAAGAATCTCATTCCAAGCACAAATAGAGACCCTTCACTTCGTTCAGGGTGACATTTTGGGCTTAAGTATATGCCATTCGCGCCTCTGCCAATATTTAAAATATTTGGGCGGCTACAGAGAGCGCGAAAGGTTTGAGGTGACCTGCGCTGAATGTGGACAGAAAACCACTGTACCGTTTAAGCCGGTTTTAGATAAGCCGGTTTATTGTAATGCCTGCTACGCCAAAGTGAAGCAGAGCAGATAATTAGTTTTTAGCGCCAACACCCGCCTCGGGTTGTCCCTCCCTACAACACCTCCGGATAAACTCCGGGGCGGGTTGATTGGTGTTATAATCGGGATTATAGGTTAGAAAAATGGCTCGTATCAGAATCAAGGTTGAGGGTTCCATTGATAAGGCATTAAGACAATTCAAGCGGAAATGCATTGATGCCGGTATATTTAACGAATTGAAACGAGTTGCTTTCTACGAAAAGCCGTCTGAAACCAGACGTAAGGCCGAACTGAAAAAGGAACGAACGATTCAGAATCTCACCAGAAAAACCCCGCTCAAACCTAAACTGGATAAATTAACCGGCCGGCCGATCCGAGGACCATTCGCCGGCCGCCCCAGATAGCCCCCCCGTAAGTCTACTCGCTCGTCAATAACACCTCATCGCTGATTTTATATTTGGTGATATCGCCTTTCTCAACAGGCCAAGCGGTCAGCCAGTCTTTTTCCAGGTTGCCGACCTCAATCATCCCGACTATCTCGTCATTCCGGCTGATATTATACCTGGCACCCGGCTGGATACCGGTAGTTTTGCCGACCGAGATAATCAGGATATTACGGCCTTTGTTGATGGCCCGAATCTGGCCGGCGATTGGTCTGTTTGAATGTTGTGGAAGAGTTATTGTGCGGCTGGTCGGTGGAGATCCCGCTACTTATAGCGGGGCCGGAGGTTGTTGCGGTTGGTTCCGGTGTGCTGGCGGCCATTTCGGCCTGGACTAACGCCGCTTTGGCCTGCCGTAATTCTTCTTCCAGTTTCTTAATACTGGCGGTCAGGACTGTTTCTTTTGCCTTCCGTTCCTCCATCTCGGACTCAAGCGCGGTGATTTTGTCCGTATACATCTGCTTGAGGTTCGCTTCGCGTTTTTGCCAGACCGGGTCATCCGGACCCGAAGATTGGCAGGCCGATAGGATTAACAACAAACCCATTAGCAGCCTCTTCATATAATTCACCTTATATCATCGCTGCGATTATGTCAAACATTTTGATAACCGCTTTGCGGAGCCGCAGTCCCGCCGTTGGCGGGATAAACTCCGTCCCGATAATCATCGGGATGGTGAAGAACAACCGGAAATTTGCCGATAAAAAGATATGCAATCTTTCCGCTCAGTCATCTGGTACCTATTCAAACGATTCGGCGTATATCTGCTGGCGCTGGGCGGTTTTACTTTCCTGTTGCTTTTGGTTCACCGCCAGGTCTACGCCTATTATTCAACACTGCCCCGCTACCAGATAAACCTTGAACCGCTTGAGGTGATGGCCACACCGGACTGGCTCAAAGGTAGTGAATTGGAACAGCCCGTAAAACAATCCGTCCGTCTCAGCGGCAAGGCGAATATCTTTGATAAGGAACTCCTGCCGCGCCTGATTGCCCAGTACGAACGGAATCCCTGGATTGCCAGAGTAGAATCAGTTGAGAAACTCTATCCCAACGAACTCAATGTCAAACTGGAGATGCGCAAGCCGGTCGTGGCCGTGGAATACCGCAGGGGCGACCGCAATTACTATTACCTGATAGACCGTGAAATCGTGCGCCTGCCGGGCGAATACCGGTCGGTGCCGCAGTTGCCGATGGTTCTGCCGGTAGTGGCCGGTGTCAAGAATTCGCCGCCGCTGGCCGGCGAGAAATGGCAGGACCGCGGGCTCAGGGACGCCATCGCCGTGGCCGTCAACCTGAAACAGTATAAAGTCTATGACAAGGTTGAGATTGCCCGGATAGACGTGACCAACAGCGGCGGCCGGGTCAATAAACTGGAAAGCGAGGTCGTCCTGCTGACCAAGAACCGGGTGGCCATCCAGTGGGGCCGCTCGCCCGAAACCGACAAATTCGGCGAACTATCGCCCGAAGAGAAAATCAAGAACCTCTACCGCGTCCTTGAGGTCTCGCCGCAACTCAAGGGCATCAAATACGTCAAGATTCAGTTCCACCAGCCCTATATCGCGATGGATACCAAATAACAATCTACCTGCTCAACACAAAGGCACAAAAGACACAAAGTTAATCTGTGTAATCTGTGGCTTGGTCAGACCGCAAACGCAGATTTTATATGGGTTGCAGGGAAAAACTGCTCCCAAAAACAGGGGGTGAGGGGGAGGGGGTGGGGGTAACCCCCCGTGCCTTACCCTGATATATAACAGACCCACGGCTGATATACAACGACTCTACGGCTGATATATACCGTTGGGTTAACCCGTGCATACCATTAGGTTAGTCCGTGCATACCGTTAGGTCAGCCCGTGCATACCGTTGGGTTAGCCCGTGCATACCGTTGGGTTAGCCCGTGCATACTGTTGGGTTAGTTCGTGCATACCGTTGAGTTAGCCCGTGCATACCGTTGGGTTAGTCCGTGCATACTGTTGGGCTCGGAGTGTGTATGTTTACTAATAGGTGTATGGATGTTTAGTAATAGGGATATGCATCTGTCTCACTACTGGTGGGGATGTTTAGTAACAGGTGTGTGTATGGCTCCTACACCTCATCGGGGGTTGAAAAAGAGGATATTTGTTGATTTCCTGAAAAAGACGGGTATTATAACGATATATATGCCGAAGGATTATCAGAGTTACAGTAAGGAAGAGTTAATCAGGGAATTAGATAAACTAAAGAAACAGAAAAAATACGGCCTGGTCTGGGAGGATAAGCCCGAAGATGTGGTTGAATTGTGCAAGACCAAACTGCCGGTACTTAAAGAGGTCAAATCCAAGGAAATAATCACGGATAAAGACAAGCCAATTAATATCCTGATTGAAGGCGATAATTATCACGCCCTGTCCGTCCTCAATTACACCCACGAGAAAAAGATTGATGTTATCTACATTGACCCACCATATAATACCGGGAATAAGGATTTTATCTACAATGATAAATATGTAGATATGGAAGATGGTTATCGCCATAGTAAATGGCTTTCGTTTATGGAGAGTAGGTTAAAATTAGCAAGAAGTTTGTTAAAACATACTGGCGTAATTTTTATTTCTATTGATGATAACGAGGTGGCTCAATTAAAAATACTTTGTGATACAATTTTCGGAGAACAAAACCTTATCGCAGATTTTATCTGGAATAGCACAAAATCTATCACAAATCCTGCGCTCGTCTCAATTGCCCATACATATAATCTTACTTATGCAAAAGACAAATCAGTCTATGATTTGAAACACAGAAAAAACTTCAAACTACCAGCAATTTTAGAAGGATTTAATAATCCAGATAACGATCCAAGAGGTCCGTGGAAAGCAGACCCATTTGAAGCAGGGGGAACCAGACCAAATCAAATGTATCCGATAACAAACCCTATCACAAAAGAGGTATTTCACCCGAATAAAGGGAACTGCTGGAAAAACGATCTGAACAAGTTTAAAGAACTTCTTGCTGATAATCGGATTGTATTCGGAAAAGACGGGAAAGGACGACCGCAACGCAAACGTTTCATTTGGGAAGCAAAAGAAAGAGGACTTACTTCTAATACTTGGTGGGATGATATTGGAACTACCACTAATGGCACAATGGAACTTAAAAACATTCTTGGAGATAAACTATTTAATAATCCCAAACCAGTTTCGTTAATCAGAAAGATTTTACTTCTTGCCTCGCAAAGAGATTCAACTGTTTTGGACTTCATGGCTGGTTCTGGCACCACGGGCCATGCTGTTTTAGAACTCAATAAAGAAGGCGGTGGTAATCGGCAGTTTATCCTCTGCACCAATAACGAAAATAATATTTGCACTGATGTTTGTTACCCAAGGATAGAAAAGGCAATCCAGGGTTATAAGAATCTAAAAGGTGAGAAGGTTGAGGGTTTAGGTGGAAATCTAAAATACTTTAAGACCGACTTCGTGGATGCAGAGCCAACTGACAAGAATAAGAAGAAACTGACGGATGAGGCAACCGAGATGCTCTGTATCTGTGAGGGAACGTTTACTTCCGTAGTAGATAGTAAACAGTATAAAGTATACAGGAATGGCAACCACTTTACCGGTATTATATTTGACCAGTTAGCCATACCGGCGTTTAAGAAGGCGATAAAGAAAATCGGCCCCATTAGAGTCGACAACGGCAAGGATAACAATAATAGTCGGAAGTCTCAGTCACCGGCTTCGGACGACTCTAACGGGGTAAACAAATTCAGCGTCTATGTATTCTCTTTAGGCGATGATACCTTTGACGAAGAGTTTGAGGATATGAAGCAAAAGGTCAAGTTATCACCTATACCGGAGGCGATATTGAGGGTGTATCGGAGGATTTTTAAGTAGAGCCACAGATTACACAGATAAAACATGAAAGACCTATTTGGACAAGAAATTAACTTGAATTCAAAGTTTACATTATTTCATGATGAATCAAATTGTGAAATATCAGGGTTTCTATATCACGGATTTTTATTTGTTAATAATAAAGGCGGAAGAGAAATACTGGATAAATTAAAGGGTATTAAGAAAAGTCATAATAGAGAAAATCGTGAAATACACTTTAATGAGTTAAACCAACATTCTAAATCTCCCAATGGAGCAAAAACAAATATTGCTCTGGAATGGTTAGATTTAGCAAAAGAGAAATTAGAAAGCGATAGTATTAAATTCTATTTATTTGGGATTAATAAAAGTAATATAAATGATTTTTGGAATAATCAAAAAACATTTGATGAAAATGTATACCTTGAGTTCTTTGAAATAGGATTAAAATCTGCTATCAGATGGTTTAATTTAGATAGGATTACTTGCACATTTTTAGATAACGGCAAACACGATGCGGAAAGAAGGAGAAGAATTTGTTGGCTTAATAATGGTTTCTTTACTAAAAAACCATCCCATGAAATTAACACTAAAAACGTGAGGGCGCTAAGTTCGGATGAAACCGTATCGAAATCAGAATTTTCCAATTTTATTCAGTTAGTTGATATTCTTACGGGAGTAGCACGGTCATCGTTTGTTCAGATGGGAGAGAGTCAAAAAGGACAGAAAGAATGTGTTGATAAGTTCATAGATATCGTAGAGAGATTTAATAATCGAAAGAAAGCATATAACACCAAAAGTAAATACTGGAAGAAATTTTGTATCCAGTTCTTTCCTACTCAAAACGCTCTGACTAAACAGGAGTTTTTAGATAACGATATACAAAATGTATTAAAAAGAGGTGTCGCATACTGCGACAGACCAACATATAAACAATGTTTAGCGGAAGAACAAAACCTAAAATTTAGTTTTAAATAATATGCAATTAAAAGATTATCAAGAATCCGAGACCGTGTAATTAAAGGATTAGGATATGAATGAGAATAAATCATTGACTCGTATTAGTGTTAATAAGGATTACCGGGTATTGCTTCAGGAAATCAAGCAACGGGTTTACCGGTCGCAATACGAGGCGCTTAAAGCGGTTAATAAGGAACTTATTTCGCTTTATTGGGATATTGGGAAAATGGTTGTTGGGCGTCAGGAAAAATACGGTTGGGGTAAGGCAGTCGTCGAGAATCTGGCAAGAGATTTACAGCAGGAATTTCCGGGTATACTTGGTTTCTCAAAAGATAATATCTGGCGGATGCGGAAGTTTTACCTGTGTTATGGTCAAAACCAAAAACTTGCACCACTGGTGCAAGAAATAAGCTGGGCAAAAAACATAGTTATACTTGAATCCTGCCAGAATGATTTGGAACGTGAGTTTTATATCCGGATGACCCGCAAGCTCGGCTGGTCAAAGAACGTATTGATTCATCAGATAGATAATAAGACATACCAAAAAACGCTGATTAACCAGACAAATTTTGATAAGGCATTGCCGATTAAAATCAGGAATCAAGCCAAACTCGCCGTTAAGGACGAATATACCTTTGATTTCCTGGAACTGGGCGAGGAACACAGTGAACTTGAATTGGAACGCGCCATGATACAAAAGGTGAATAGATTCCTGGTGGAAATGGGCGGGATATTTACGTTTATGGGCAACCAATTCCGTCTTGAAATCAACGGCAAGGAGTTTTTCATTGATATCCTGCTTTATCACCGGCGCCTGAAATGTCTGGTGGCAATTGAGTTAAAGATTGGCGAATTCAAGCCGGAATATGCCGGCAAGATGCAATTCTATCTTTCTGCATTAGACGATTTGGTAAAAATGAGGAATGAAAACCCATCTATCGGCATCATCCTTTGCCGTGATAAAGACAGGACGATTGTGGAATACGCCTTGCGGGATAGCAGAAAACCGATAGGCGTCGCCACATATAGAATAATGACCAAGTTGCCTATGGGCTTGAGAAAAGAACTGCCTTCACCGAAACAAGTATCAAGATTGCTTGAAGAAATATAAAGAAACTTTTATGCAACTAAAACAATATCAGGAAACGGCTATTACGGAATTGCTGGATAAGGCCAAGAAACTGCTGGTCTATACCGGCAATAAGAAGATGGTTTTTAAGGCGCCGACCGGTTCGGGCAAGACCATTATGATGGCCGAGTTCCTCAAGCGTCTGGTGGATGACAGCGAGGTCAAGTCGCCATTATCATTTATCTGGACTGCCCCAAGGCAACTTCATATCCAGAGCCGAACTAAGTTGGAAACATACTTTGAGGATACCCGCGCCCTGAAATGCTCGTTCTTTGAAGACCTTGATGATACCAACATCGGCCAGAACGAGGTCCTGTTCTTTAACTGGGAAAGCATCAATCGGGAAGACAATATCTATATCCGCGAGAATGAACGGGATAATAACCTCTCTAATGCGCTGTCAAAGACAAAAGAAGATGGCAGGCAGATTATCCTGGTTATAGACGAATGCCACCACCACGCCATCACCGACATATCGCAGGGATTAATCCAGATGATTGACCCGAAACTGACCATAGAGGTTTCGGCTACGCCGGTGGTTACAGGCCCGGATGAGACGGTTACGGCGCAGTTGGACGATGTCAAGGTAGAGGGAATGATTAAGAAGGCCGTGCTACTGAATCCTGAATTTGAGAATATATTAAAGGACGGTAAGGTAGAGAGTAGGTTAAATACCGACACTGAGGATATCGTCATAGACGCGGCCCTTAAAAAGCGCAAG
>JACQXL010000139.1:0-910 GCA_016208805.1 Planctomycetota bacterium
CCGACACCTGCCCGTTAAACCGAGCCGTCCGACCCTCGCTGATGAAAGACATAAACAAAGACGGACTGGTCAATGAGGCCGATTTGATAGAAATAAATAAGAAAAAAATTGGTGTTTCCGAATTCATCCCTTCGGCATATCGCAAAGAAGGCGATTATTTCTCCGTCAAGATAGAAGACCTCTCATCACGTATCTATGTCAATATGGAAGACCATCAATTCTTGCAGGAGATTCTACAAAACCTGGCCGAGGAATTGGACTTGGCGCCAGCCGTCGGTGAAAAGATATATGAAAACAGACCCTATGTCTCACCAGAAGAGGTCAAGACCAAGGCCGGCCTGACTGATGCCGAATACAAGAAGATAAAACAATATATCACTGTCTTTGGCTGGTGTGACAAAACAGTGGTGAAACCGGTGCCGCTAACAGAACGTGTGGGCAATCCGGCGATTGGCAGTATCCTGGACGGCTGGGAACAACTCCGGCCCAGGAAGATTGAATTCCCTCGCAAGACGCCCAGCGGCGGCTATGTCGGTGAAGGCGACATCGTCGGCCGGGCGCCGGTTAATATCAACACCGCCTCCAAAGAAGTTCTCGTCGCCCTCATCCGCGACTTGAAGGGAACCTATTTCCGTGAACCAGCCCAATCATTTAACCGTATTTATCCGAGTTCATGGTACTTTGGTCTTGGCACGCACTATAATGCCGGCTATACGATGATTCAACCCTATACCAAGATGGGCCGGGTTCTGGAAACCACTCCCATTGACCGCGATATCGCCCTACAGATTGCCGACAAGATTACAGAAAACCGTAATCTAACGCCGACGCCGGAAGACCCGACAGATTATCGCGGGTTATTCCGCTCCTGGCACCAGTTTAACCTCTTTGTGGACAATGCATTAATAAC
>JACQXL010000139.1:941-3895 GCA_016208805.1 Planctomycetota bacterium
TACCAACCTCAACGACTTTAACCCTGACCACAACCGGCTTCTCTGGGTAGATAAAACCTACCTGACCTATTACACCACGGAATTCTGCTTTTATCCGACCGGTTATTACAATGTAGAATCGCTGGGCCGGGTCCTGACCGCAGACAATAAAATACTGGGCCAGGCCGAAATCAAGAGCGTGGTAAAACTATTTGATATTTTTAAGCAGACCAATCAGGCACAATTTTCGGATAGTTCCGTTATTTCATCGCGTTCGGCCTTCGGACCGACTTATGGAAATAAATCACTCCAGATTATGCCGGAACTCCCCGAATATGCCAAAGACGCCGACTATGACGGCTATATCACTTCAGCCACCACGGAAAACAGTGACAAGTCCGCCGGTGCGGCCTTCCGGGCTCATTTTGCCAATGGCGTTGATGCCGACAGCGGACAGGCAATGCTCCCTGATATTAATGGGCCTTATAAGGATAGATTGGTCCCGACTGGCGCTAAGTTAGGCAAACTATTCCCGGACGGTATCTATTCAGAATACAAGTCCGTGCCGGAATATCCTTATCAACCGCCTGAATGGGATAAAATTATGGTCTCAGTCTGGGTCAAGCCGCATTTTCGCCCGGAAGACACCGAACGAATCCGCTGGTATACATCATGGATGGGAAGAGATCAAGGAACCTGGCATGGTACTGCCGCCTTTTTTGGCATCTGGGGTATAGTTAATGGAAGAGTCACTACTGGTCAACCTCAAACAAGATATAGCGAGATTAATAGCCCGACACAGTATCCATACGGAACGATGCAGGATGACAATGGCTTTGCCGCCGGCGGGATGGGAAGTAACCCACGTAAGCATACGACGACCGGCTCCCCCTGCCTGAATCGTTTGGGAAACCGCTCTTATAGCGCCACGCCTTATAGCGCCACGCTACCGAGCGCCCCGAACTATTTCCAGGCCGGCCACTGGATGCATTTCGCCTGGATACGAAAAGAAAGAACAATAGATATCCTTTATGTCAATGGTCAGACCTGGCCTTATGGCTATGATGCGAGGCACTTAACATCAGGAACATCCCTACGGTTCAGCGCCAATCTGCGACTGGGACAGCGCCACGATATGGAACGTTACCCTCATCCGGCTGACTCCACCTTTGATGAAGTTGCGATTTTCCCGTTAAGCAGTGGTCTTATTGCTGGCGGTGGCTCAAGTTTTGATGAGATATCCAAGAGCGGCAAGGCGCACGGATGGGGCAGCACCAGCAGTGAACCCGCTTCAGTCGGCAAATCTATCTGGAACGACGGCAGATACTACCAAGGCACGGATGGCACATTTACCTCCGGCGAAATAGACCTGGCCAAAGAAAGCAATGTCAGTTCAGATACATCCCTGACCGTGTTTCTGACCACCTGGACAATCTATCCGGCGGATACGCTCCAGCCGCTCTATCCCTATCCGGCCGGCAGTAATATAAAAATCCAGATAGATAACGGGAATATGATGGAAGACGCCCGCGGCAGTGTCCCTGAAGATTACAGCGGCGGACCATTAACATCAGATAAACCGATTCGTTACAGCGCGCATTTCAAACCACAGGTTGACCTTAATAAAATTGTCATAGATTCGCTTATCCTTGACGATGTCACGCTATATTATTACAGCGAACCGAAGTTGTTGAGTTGGACGTATGTCAGATGAAAGTAGAAAGATGAAAGTGCTCGGTGGATTCATTCTCTGCGTTCTCTGCGTCTCTGCGGTGATAACAAACGCTGAGGAAAAAGGAACTATTGAAATCACCACCCACAAAATCATTCAATCATCCCGTCCGGACAGTCGTCTAAAAACCACATCAGCCATCACCTTTACCGGCACTGCACCGTTGAAACCGGATACCATCATAGAATCGCGTCTGGCGGTTGAGTTAAACACCCTTAAAGGCAAACAGAAGATTGATATTGACCAACGGCTGTCCGCGGTCAGGGAAAATAAAACATTCGGCGAGACATTCACCATCAACAAGGTCCTGCCGCCGGCCGACTATGCCATCGTAACGATGCCGTCCGAACGGCAACGGAATACCGCCATAACATTCACGGATGACCAAAGACAACATCTGACCGATAAATATGACTTCACCGTCGGCACTCCGCTGGAACAAATATTATTTATAGAAGAAGAATACAACGACCTCAATAAATATATTCAGACAACCGAAAAAGTATATTCCGGCATAGATAACCTGATCAGCAAGAATCAAGACAATCTGCCGAACAATAACGCCGAATTCGCTAAATGGATTAGGACCGAGATGGGGAAGGTAACCTTAATTCTGGCAAGAGTGCCGGAAAACCAATTAACATATTCACCGCTTACCCGCGACACGCTCAGGGAAGTCTGCAATAATTTAGTCGCCAACCTGCAATCTATAGCGGCAACCGTCCGTATGGGCGCGAAACAGCGGGGCGACCCGGGCAAGTATGACCCCATTTCATCGGTGCTTGTTATTGATAGAAATATGCCTGCTTTGCTGAACGATGCACAAAAATACCTGACCAGGGAAAGCATCTTTAACCTGGCATTTTTCCTGTCTTCCATATCAGATGACTTTGCGACTGCCTACGACCTCACCACAGGTAAACCTAACGAGACGAAAGAATTTGAATCCAAGGAAGCCGCATGGAAAAAAGGAGTACAGGAATACGAACGCTTTATTAAAGACTTCCACCCCCCGGCCGCCGGTATTTGGAAAGAATTTCTACCGCTCTTAGACCAACTTCTCACAGCGGTAACAAAGCAAATGGAACTCTACAACGCCGAAAAAACTCCTGCCAACAAACTGGATATACTCCCCGCTGGGATCTCCACCGACAAGACCCAGGCCAAAGACCTCTTTAAGGCAATACAGGAACGGCTCAAATGAAATCTGGGTGTCTAATAACTGAACTCTTGCGAAATGGGA
>JACQXL010000140.1 GCA_016208805.1 Planctomycetota bacterium
CACTTTCTATTGAGGGTAGTTTGTGGTGGTAGTGGTGGTATAAAGTTATTATCGGCTTTTTGGGCCGGAAACTTGACCGTCCAAACAGCAGTTAAAAATCCACCATAATTTTTCTTGACAACAACCTTATTTAGGATATAGTATAAAAGGTAAATACTGAACTCTTGCGAAATGCCCCTTTTGTCATTCTGAACGGAGTCCGCCATAGGCGGACTGAGTGAAGAATCTCCGTTTTATGCGCCTGCCTGCGCCAAGCGGAGCGCGTCAGGCAGGGATTCTTCGCCCTACGGGCTCAGAATGACACTTTTTGGGTGGTTTATTTCCCATTTCGCAAGAGTTCAGTAAATAGCAGATAAATAATAAGGAGGGAAAATATATGCGTAAGATAATAGCAATCCTAACATTGATGTCTATGGGTTTGAGTGTTTTCGGGTTCCCGAAAGGCGGGGGCGGCGGTCCGAGCGGTCCGCCACCGCAGGATATTAACTGGACTAAATATGACGATGCCCTCGGGGCGAGCGGCAATAAACAGGTGATGCTGGTTTTCCTGGGCACGGAAAAGGACCGCTACACCTTAACCGAAAAGACCAAGATTCTGGCCACCAGCGAGGTATTTAATATGCAGTTCGTAGCCGTGATTCTGGAACGGGATGACCTTAAGATAATTAAAGAGATTATTGCCAATAAACCGCCCGCCGATAAACCAAAGCGTGAAATAGAAATCGCGGCCAAATATAAGGTTACCGCTTTGCCCAAGGTGCTGGGCTGTGATTGCTATGGTTCCGAACTGCAGACGGTTGAGCCGGAATTCCTGAAATCGGCCGGTAAACTGGATAAACTCGCCAGGGAGTTAAAAGACAAGCAGACAAAATTGGAAACCGATTTAGGCAAGCAATATACTAAGGCGGAGAAGTCGTTTGACAAGGAGAAGGAGAAGAATAGTTTTAGCCCGGCCACCATCGGCGACCTTCAGAAGATTGCAAAATACACCGGCTACGAGCCCTGCGCCAAGGCGCAGTCCAAATTAGACGAGATTAACAAAGTGGCCGATGATGAATTTAATGCCGCCGCGGGCAATGCCGAAGCCGACCCCAAGGCCGCACTCAAGGAACTGGAAAATATCCAGAAGAAGTACAAAGGCCTGCCGGCCGGCACCAAGGCCGAAGAGAAGATAAAAGAACTTAAAGCCCCTGCGGCCCCGCTTCCGAAAGAGGAGAAGAAGGAAGCGCCAAAAGAACCTCCCAAATAAGCGTAACCACAAAGACACAAAGGGGAACCAAGGATTACTTTGCACCGCTGGGGCGAGCCCGCCGGACGAAGGCGCGGTAATCTGCCGGTGTGTCTATGCCGTAAGAGGCATTTCCGACCATACCCACCTTAATAGTAAATCCATTTTCCAGTGCCCGGAGTTGCTCCAGTTTGACTATTTTCTCTGACAGCGTCTGCGGCAGTTTGACGAGTTCCAGCAGGGCATTCCGCTTATAACCGTAGATGCCGATGTGGCGGGCCACAGAAATAGATTCCGCGGATTTACGGTAGAAACCAAGCGCAAAATTACGCTTATCCAATAGCACCTTAACCTTGCTGGGGTCTGTTAATTCTTTCTTCTGCAAAGGACAAGCAAGCGTGGCGATATCAACACCGGCTGAGTTGAGCAGTTTGATTGTTTTATCAATGGCGTCGGGGTCTATTACCGGCTCATCGCCCTGGACATTGACCACCAGCGGATAGTTTAAGTTTGCGGCCACCTCGGCCACCCGCTCCGTGCCGCAGGTATGATGCCGCGATGTCATTGTTACTTCGGCGCCGAAACCCCGGGCGGCCTGATAGACCCGCCGGTCATCCGTGGCAATAATGACACGGTCAACCAGTTTTGCCCTGGTTACCTGCTCGTAAGTGTGTTGAATCAGGTATTTACCGGTTGCCCGCAGGAGCATCTTGGCCGGTAACCTGGTTGAGCCATACCGGGCCGGAATTACCACAAGCGTTTTCATAATTGTAGATTGTCTATTTCCCGCGTTGTTTCAGGTCTTCCACGAGTTTCTTTATTTCTTTATCGTCTTTCTGTTTCAAATAGCGTTCAAATGCGGTGAGCGCTTCTTCGTATCTGGCCAGCCGGTAATAGGTAGCGCCGAGATTCTTATAGGCTTCGGCGCCGTCGGGCTTGAGAAAAACCGCATCCTTGAAATCGCTGATGGCATCGTCCCATTGTTCTTTGGCCGCATAGGCAATCCCGCGGTTATTATAGGCATCGCTGAACTTGTTATCAAGCGATATGGCGCTGGTAAAATCCTTTATGGCTTCATCATTGTCCTTCTTGCCCAGATAGATTAATCCGCGGTTGTAATAGGCCTGTGGTGTCGGCTTGATTTCTATAGCGCCGGTGATGTCCTTGAGAGCGTAATTGGTATGCTGTTGTTTCCAGTAGACTATCCCGCGATTGAGATAGGCATCGGCATAATCGTCGGTCAATTCAATGGCTTTATCAAAGTTACGGCGGGCGTCTATCAGTTCGTTCATATTAAAATAGGCCACGCCGAGGTTGTAATAGGTATTGGGGCAATCCGGTTCCAGCCGGACCGCGTTGCGCAGGTCGCGGGCCGCATCGGCGAATTGGCCTTTCTTGAGGTAAACCGCGCCGCGGCTCTTGTACGCCTCGGTAAAATCAGACAGCAGTTTCAGCGAGTTGGCGAAATCATTCAGCGCCTCGTCCACGGCGCCCTGCTGGAGATGCCAGACGCCGCGGTTATAGATAATCAGACCGACAAATCCTTTCTTGTGAATCGGCGTCAGCCGGATTTCATGGCCGGTGCTGTAGGCCGGAATGATATCGCCGACCAGTTTCTTGGTGCGTGCTTTGTATTCCTTGTCGGTTATCTCGCCGCCGCCCGCGGTGGTTTCAATATTACGGTATTTGCCGTCCTGGCGGTAGCGCAGGAAGACGTGCTGGGGAACAATCACCGCCTCCAGCGGCAGGTTCAGCCGTTCGGCCAGCGCAAAATACAGGGTGGATGAACCCAGGCAATTGCCTTTGTTGTTATCCAGCACCTGGTTGAGCAGGAATTTGTCCGGCGTGGCAACGGATGCGTTATCGCCTGAAAGGATGGATTCACTGCTGTATTGATGCCTGTCATAGAGGCAGGAATTAATCGCCGCAAGTATCCGGTAGTGGTCGGTGGAGTCGCCCAATTCGTTCTTTATCTCATTTGCCATTAAGTTGACCTGGGTCAGCCCGATTTCAACGCTGGCATCAGGATAAACGGTCTTGGCGATAATCAGGGCGGCCTCGGCCAGGTCTATTTCCTTGTCCGGCACGGAGCCGAGTGATAGTTTTTCTATAAGTTCGGTCTCGGATTGTTCGGCATAAATTGGCAGACCGAATAGTAAAAATACGGCTAAAATAATAATCCGTGAAATCCGTGGCTTCATATCGCTAACATCTTCTTTGTCTGTTCAAATACTTCATCCGCGGTTATCAGGTTCATACAATCCGGTTTACTGCAGGTCCGTTTTCGGCAGGGACTGCAGGGAATGTCTTTCCTGACAACAACCGCATCAGCCCGGGGTGGATAGGGGCTATAGACCGCCGGGTCTTTCGGGCCGAACAGGGCTATCAGCGGACGGCCCAGGGCATTAGCCAGATATAACGGGCCGGAATCGCTCCCGATAAACAGGTTCGCCCGGCTGAAGATGGCGGCAGATTGGGCCAGCGAGATTAGTTTGGTGATAATTAACGGTTTATGTTTCATCAGCGCGGCAATAGATTCTACCAGCAGCCGCTCGCCCGGGCCCCAAGATAACAGTACATCAACGTTACCGTCCGTCTGGGCTATCAGCCGGTCGGCTAATTGGGCGTATTTGTCCGGCGCCCAGCGCTTGTAAGCGCCGAACTTGCTGGTGCCCGGATGAATCACCGTTAATTTATTTGTGCGGCCTGCCCGAATGTCTTGGTCAGGTGGGCGGTTCGCTTTCAGGAAGTTATACGCCCATAACTGGTCTTCCGGCGGGATGAGGATATCATACTCTATTCTATCGTCCCGGACCGTCAGACCGAGAGACTTAAGGAACAGGAGACCGCGCTGGGTGCGGTTGAGCCCGTCCGGGCGGGACGGCAAAGATATTTTACGGTTGGTGAAAAACCAGTTGCATTCTCTGGAGATGTCGTTTGAGAAGCCGACCCGTTCTCTGGCGCCGCTTAAGGCGCCGACCAGCCCGCTTTTGAGGTTGCCCTGCAGGTCAATCGCGACATCAAACCGGGCCCGGCGCAGCCGCCGGATGAATTCCGGTAACGCAGACTTTTTAGCTCGGTTAAAGACAAAGATGTCGTTGATGTCCGGATGTCCTTTGAGCAGTCCGGCGGCCCGGTCTTCCACAGCCCAGCCGATGTAACTTTTGGGCAACGCCCGCCGCAGGGCGGTTAAGGTCGGCAACGTATTTATCACATCGCCCATTGCGCTCAGGCGGATGATAAGAATTTTATTGTATTGCACGGCCATAGACATATAATACTATATCAAGATTAAAACGCCAGACTTTTATGTATGACATTCCGGCCAATTTTGAGGTAATCCAGCAACAAAACTGCACCTGCGTCATCCGGCAGGATTACAAGGATAAGATTGACCGGCTCTTAGCGCCCGGCGATGCACGGACGATTAAAGGGCGGGCCGAGCACCCGGTTATCCGGCTGGATACTGATACATTCGTTATCATCCGTCGGTATAAACGGGGCGGGCTGGCCGGTCTGGTTTTGCCGGATATATTCCTGGGTAGCGGCCGGGCCGGACAGGAGTTGGTCGTGACCGAAAAGGCGCGGGCGGCCGGCGCGCCGGTGCCCGAGGCGCTCGGCATCGTCATTAAACCCGTTTTCGGATACCTCTGCCGGATTTATATTATCACCAGACAAATCACCGGAGCGACAACGCTGTATGAAACGCTCCTCTCACTTAAGAATATAACCGATTCGGCATTGTTGCTATCCCAAAAGACTAAATTAATCAAGGCGGTCAGCCAGGCCGTGTTCAAACTGCATAATGCCGGCGTCTGGCACGCCGATTTACAACTGCGCAATATCCTGATTAATGGCAATACGGCGTATCTGATAGATTTTGATAAGGCCAAATATTATAAACAACTGTCGCTGGCTCAAAAGGTCGGCAATTTAATCCGCATCAATCGGTCATTATTGAAACTGAAACTGTTCGGAGTAACGGCTACAGATAAAATACGGTTTCTCAAAGAATACTTTGGCGGTGAATGGCCGTCCGCGCCCAAGGAAAACATTATCAAGGATTGTATCAGAAATGCCAATCTTCACCAGTGGTGGTGGCGGTTCTTCCCGTAAAGTAACCACAGATTATATGGAATACAAAAGAATACTGGTCAAGATACCCAACTGGCTGGGCGATGCGGTGATGAGTCTGCCGACCCTTAAGGCGCTCCGGGACCTGTTCCCGAAAAGCCATATCGCGGCGCTGGCTAAATCCGGTTTGGCCGGGTTATTCAAGAATGAGCCGGCGGTGGACGAAGTGGTCAGTTATGAAAATGTTAAGGGCATCGGGAAGTTCGGCGCTGAGGTGAGTCTGACGAAAGAAATCAGGGGTAAGAAGTTTGACCTGTTGTTGATCCTGCCGCGTTCGTTCCATTCGGCCCTGCAGGGATTTATGAGCGGGATTGCGCACCGAATCGGCTATGCGGCCGAGGGCCGCTCGGCGCTGTTAACCACGGCCCTGCCGCGCACCAAAGAATTGCTGAAGCGCCATCGGGTCCAGTACTTTCTTAATCTATTGACCCCGTTGGCCGGTAGCAAAGAAATTACTGTTACCAAACCGCTAATCACTATTCCCACAAACGTGCAACAATGGGCAAAGGGACAACTGCATTCTGTTGTCGGTGGAGATCCCGCTACTTATGGAGTCGCACGACATGCCGCACTTATGCGGTATAGCGGGAAGGGTCAATATCTTATAGGTGTTAATCCGTCCGCTACCTACGGCCCGGCCAAGTGCTGGCCGGTTGAGCGTTATATTGAACTGGTCAAACAACTCCTTAAGAAGGGTGATATAAATATTATACTAGTCGGCGGTCGGGGTGATGAGGAAAAATTAGCCGAACGCATTATCAGCGCCTGCGGTAATAACAGACGGGTTATGGATTTCACGGGCAAGACCTCTGTTCTGCAATTAGCCGGGCTGTTAAAATGTTGTGATGTGCTGGTGACCAACGACACGGGACCGATGCACGTGGCGGCGGCGGTCGGCACGTCCATTGTCGCATTGTTCGGCTCTACCGACCCGGTTACCACCG
Source organism: Planctomycetota bacterium (assembly GCA_016208805.1). Taxonomy (GTDB): domain Bacteria; phylum Planctomycetota; class MHYJ01; order JACQXL01; family JACQXL01; genus JACQXL01. Next base: position 6,307 of record JACQXL010000140.1, read on the forward strand.
GCCCGTTTGCGGAGTCGCAATCCCGACACGAGTGTCGGGATAAACTCCGTCCCGACTCCCACAGGGATAAACTCCGCGGCGGGGCAGACAAAGACAAATATACGATTATCAGGAAAGATGTGACCTGTGCGCCCTGCTTAAAACGGGTCTGCCCGACCAACCACAAGTGTATGAAACTGATAACGGTGGACGAGGTGTTATCTAATGTTGTACGCTACCTGTGACTTTATCTGTCTTTAATCTTCTTGGCCACTAAGTTACCCGCCCGGTGCAATGACTCAAATGTGCCCGCATCAGTCCACCAGCCTTTGATGATGTCATAAGCGAGATTACCTTTCCTGATATAGGCGTTATTGACATCGGTTATCTCCAACTCACCGCGGGCCGATGGCTTGAGCGGCCTGATGATATCAAAGACCATCCGGTCATACATATAGATGCCAATCACCGCATAGGATGACCTGGGCTGTTTGGGCTTTTCTTCTATTCTGACAATCTTGTTATTCCTGAATACCGGCACGCCGAAACGTTCTGGGTCGGGGACTTCTTTAAGGATAATCCGGGCGCCAGACTTCTGGCGCCTGAACCGTTCCACGAATGGTTTGATGTTGCCTTCAATCAGATTGTCGCCCAGAATCACCACAATCTGGTCGCCCTCGGCGAAGTGTTCGGCCAGCGATAACGCCGCGGCAATTCCGCCCTCGCCTTCCTGGTAGGCGTAACTGATTTCTTTCAGCCCGAATTCCTTGCCGTTGCCCAATAGCCGCAGGAAATCGCCCGCATCATTGCCGCCGGTGACAACCATTATATCATCTATCCCCGCATCCACCAGCGTCTGAATCGGGTAATAAATCATCGGCTTGTCATAGATGGGCAGAAGATGTTTATTGGTAACTTTGGTAAGGGGATATAATCTTGTGCCCAGCCCGCCGGCCAAAATAATACCTTTCATATATGACTCCTCTTCCTGTAAACTGATTAAACGCCCGTACGGGCGCTGAATCTGCTTACTTTTTAATCTTTCTCCGTAATTCGGCCTGGACCTCGCTGGGCACGAACATAGAGACATCGGCGCCCAGTTGCACGGTTTCCCTTATCAGCCGCGAGGAGATATACGAATATTTCTCGCAGGCCATCACGAATACGGTTTCAATATCCGGCGCCAGGGCCCGGTTGGTCAGCGCCATCTGGAATTCATACTCAAAGTCGGAGACCGTTCTGATGCCGCGTAGGATGATATTGGTATCCTGGGTGCGGACATAATCAATCAGCAACCCCTTGAATGTATCCACCCGGACATTGGGGTATTTGGTTACCAGTTTCCTGATATGCCGGACGCGTTCCTGCCGGCTGAAGATTGATTTCTTGGACGGATTATCCGCCACGGCCACAATCAGTTCGTCAAATATCCGGCTGCCGCGTTCAACCACATCCAGATGGCCTTTGGTCACCGGGTCAAATGTGCCCGCATAAATTGCTTTTCTCACCCTGTTAGAGATATTCATACTTTCACTCCTTATTTAATTATACTTCTGGCATCTATCACGTTCGGTGTAAGAATCCCTTTAAGACGGTCGCCTCGGGCGACCTATCTCTAACGGGGCTCATATTTTTCTCCCTATTCCCAGATAATTAAATTTGGTCTTCTTCATTTTGGCC
>JACQXL010000102.1 GCA_016208805.1 Planctomycetota bacterium
CAGGACCCGGAACTCAAAGATATGTTTGAGCGGCCACCCCGCAAGGAAATCAGGGACCTCTTTGCTATATCCCTAAAATTAGAAGGACTGATCCGGCACGCATCAACCCATGCGGCCGGCGTGGTTATCGCCGATAAAACCCTTGACCATTACGTGCCCATCTATTCCAACGAAGGCGTGGAAACAACCCAGTATGATATGGAATCGCTCCAGAGCATCGGCCTGCTCAAGGTGGATTTACTGGGTATCGTTACGTTGGATGTGATTGAGAAATGCATTGCGGCCATCCGTCAATCAACCGGCCAGCACATTGATATCAACACAGTCGCGCTGGATGATAAGAAAACGTATCAACTGCTCTGCCGGGCCGAGACCAAAGGCGTATTCCAGTTGGAATCAGGCGGGATGCGCGACCTGGTCCAGAAGTTGAAGCCGGACCGTTTTGAGGACATCATCGCGCTGGTGGCTCTTTACCGGCCCGGCCCGCTCCAGAGCGGGATGGTTGATAAATATATCCGCTGTAAACACGGCACCGAGGAGAATTCATACCAGCATCCGGCCCTGGAACCAATCCTGAAAGAGACTAACGGCGTGATTCTCTACCAGGAGCAGGTGATGATGGTGGCCCATCAACTGGGCGGGTTCACCTTGAGCGAAGGCGACGACCTGCGCAAGGCGATGGGCAAAAAGATACCCGATATAATGCAGAAGCACCGCGATAAGTTCGTGACCGGCGCAGTCAAGAATAAGATTTCGGAAGACACGGCCCACGAGATATTCAACCTGATGGAATATTTCGGCGGCTACGGATTCAACAAGTCGCACTCAACCGCCTACGCCTTAACGGCATACCGGACCGCCTAGACGAGTGCAAGCGGATGGGTATCCAGATTCTGGTGCCGGATATCAATGCCAGTAATTTGGAATTCACGGCTACTGATAAAGGCATCCGGTTCGGGCTGGGCGCGGTCAAGAACGTGGGCGATAAGGCAGTCGGCGCCATCGTGGCCGAACGCGACCGGAACGGGCCGTATAAATCGTTCTATGATTTCTGCGAACGGGTTGACCTGCGTGCGGCGGATAAGACCGTGCTGGAAAGTTTGATTAAAGGCGGCGCGCTTGACTCGTTCGGCCTCAAACGCAGCGTCCTCATTAATAGTCTGGAAGAAATTCTGTCCATTGCCGGACGCCGCCAGCACGACAAACGCACCGGCCAACTGGCCCTGATGGGCAAAGCGGAAACCAGCGCTACCGCCGGATACCCGGCCCTGCCCGATAGCCCGGAGTTGCCCGAAGACGAATTATTGCGTTACGAAAAGGATATCCTTGGTTTCTACATCACCGGACATCCTCTGGCCCAGTATGAAAAACTGCTAAAGGAACTCACCTCCACCACGATTGGCCAGTTATCTTCACTCAGGCAGAATGCGGAGGTGAAAATCGGCGGTGTGCTGACCAACATCCGGCTGGCCGGCGGCGAGAAGTCCAAATTTGATAAAACCGCCCGGGAAAGATACGCCTACTTCAAACTAAGAGATTTGACCGGCGTAACCGATGCCGCAGTCTATTCAGAGGAATTTAAGAGATACCGCTCGTTGGTTCACGATAATAAGATTGTGCTGCTCAAAGGCAGGTTGGATTTAAGCAAAGGGATGCCGCTGGTCAAGGTGAAAGAAATGTCGCCGCTGGAGCGGGCGTATGAATCTATGCCCAACCGCGTCACGATTAATATCAGTCTGGCCGGTTTTGAAGACGGCGCGATGGAAGGATTAAAGGATATCCTGCTGGCACATCCGGGGACCTGTCCGGTCTTTCTGGAAATGAACCGCACCGATAACAGCCGGGTTTTACTCAAGGTCGGTAGCGATTATTCGGTGACTATCTCGGATAGATTCCGTGAGGATATTGATGAACTGCTGGGCACGGGACGCATTGAGTTAAAGTAAATGACTATGAATATAAAAACTCTCATCGTCGGACCGATACAGGCCTGTTGTTATATTGCCAGTGGCCAGGGCTCGGAGGCCATCATGATTGACCCGGGCGGCGACGGCAGTATCATTATTGATTACCTCAAAAAGCACCGGCTCAAGCCCATCTATTTGGTTAATACGCACGGCCATATTGACCACATCGGCGCGAACGGGGAAATAAAAGAATCATTCCCGGATATTAAGATTTGTATCCACGCCGATGACGCCCCAATGTTGGGCAGCGCCCAGCACAATCTTTCCACGGAGCTAGGCTATCGGTATTCCTCTCCCCCACCGGATAAATTACTCAAAGAAGGCGATATTATTACCGTCGGCAAAATAAGATTGGAGGTAATCCATCTGCCCGGCCATACCAAGGGCGGGGTTGGACTGGTTTATGAGCCGCCCGACAAGAAAAGTCCCATCATCATCTTTACCGGCGATACGCTCTTCGCCGGCGGCATCGGCCGGACCGATTTCCCGGGCGGTTCTAACGAGAAACTGTTGCAGAGTATAAAAACCAAGATTCTGACCTTGCCGGCTGACACGATTATCTACCCCGGCCACGGTCCAGACAGCACGGTAGGCGAAGAAAAAGACAATAACCCGTTTCTGTCATAGAATATGAAGTATCTCTCACGGGAACAAATGCGCCGGGCCGACCAAACGACCATTAAGAAATACGGCATCCCGGCTCTGATTCTGATGGAGAACGCCGGCCGTTGCGTGGCCGAGCAGTCATTGAAACTGCTCAAGAACAAGACAAACAAGGCGGTGCTGGTTATCTGCGGCAAAGGCAATAACGGCGGCGATGGTTTCGTTGCCGCGCGCCATCTGTATAACAGCGGTATTAAGGTTAAAATTTTATATCTGGATAGAACCAAAAAGCCACCCAACACGATAGAGGCCGCCATTAACTTCCAGATTATCAACAATCTTAAAATCCCGGTGCTTAAAGCCACCCCTTCCGCCATCAGAAACACTGGGTTAATAATTGACGCCATATTCGGAATCGGACTGACCCGGCCAATAGAGTCCCCCATCCGTGAAATAATAGATGCAATAAATACTAATAAAGCGCCGGTGCTGGCAATTGATATCCCGTCCGGTCTTGATGCCGATACCGGCAAACCGTTAGGCATAGCGATAAAGGCGAATGTAACGGTCACCCTCGGCGCGCCTAAAATTGGATTCCTAAATAAATCCGCCCGGCCATACATAGGCAAGGTTGTCGTGGCCGATATCGGGATACCGGAAAAAGTGTATCAGAAAATCAGGATATCAGAGAATCAGAAATGAAATCTGTTCGCCCTGTTCTAATCGCCACATTCATCATCCTGGGCTTTGCATCACTGATTAGCCAGACCATCTGCGTGCGCGAATTGCTGGTCATCTTCTTCGGCAACGAGGTCTGCCTGGGCATCATCTTCACCGTCTGGCTCATCGGCATCACGCTCGGCGCGCTAATCGGCGCCTATATCGCCGATAGACTAAAATCACATCTGGGAATAATCGTCGGCCTGCTGATTCTGATGGCGCTCATCCTGCCGGCCCAGATATACCTGATTCGGATATTGCGCTATGCGCTGGATATCCCATCCGGCCAGCACCTGCCCTTTACCATGGTTATTTATGCCGGCCTGATACTGGTCACGCCGTTTAGTTTCCTGATTGGCCTGATATTTCCGCTGGCCTGTAGAATATATACTACTACAGGTTGTGACCCGGCAGTCCAGATTGGCTGGGTCTATGTATTGGAAGCCGTGGGCAGTCTGCTGGGCGGGATTATCTTCACCTTCTATCTGGTGGAACAGTTCCAGCCGTTCACCATCGCCTTTATCACTAATGCCCTGCTCTTGCTGACCGCATTTATGCTGAGTCGCGAAGTCAAAAAGCGCGATAGGCGGGGTTTTCTAACCCCGCCATTATTAGCGGGACAAGAATGTCCCGCCTATCTACTTATAGCGGGGCTATTCGTCATTAACATCGTTATCCTCTTCCTGTCCTCTGATGCCATCAACCAGTCATCCATCCAGAAACGCTGGCACAGTTTCAACTCACAGATTAAATTAGAGGAATCCGTTGACTCCAAATACGGCAACATCGCCATCGGCACGCTCCAGGACCAGTACAACCTCTTTGAGAATGGCAAATACGTGGCCGCCTTCCCGGACGATTACACCTATGCGCCGCTGGCTAACTTCTTTCTAACCGAACACCCCGACCCGCAGGATGTCCTGCTCATCGGCGGCGGACTGGAAGGGCTGATTAAGGAGATGCTCAAGCATCCGCTCAAGTCACTCCATTATGTCCAGATTGACCCCAAACTGATTGAGACGGTCTATAACTACCTGCCGGAGATATACCGCGAGATAATCAAGTACGCCATCGGGGACGGCTGATTGCAAATCCATTATCAGGACGGCCGGCGCTTTATCAAGGGCACAACGTTCAAGTTTGATATGGTCATCGTCAACCTGCCTGACCCGTCCACCGCCACCATAAACCGTTTCTATACTACTGACTTCTTCAGAGAAGCCCAGCAACGGCTGAACAAAGGCGGCGTGCTGGCCACCAGATGCTCGTCGGCTGTGAATTATTTCGGCGAAGACGTGGGCAATTACACCGGCTCGG
>JACQXL010000014.1:0-4157 GCA_016208805.1 Planctomycetota bacterium
AGTGCGGGACTGACTGCGGTCTTGCCGTATTCCACGCAATGGGCGTGGATGTCTTTCATAATGTTATGGAGCCGTTCGTCAACCTCTTCCCGGGTCCAACTCAGGCGCATACTGTTCTGCGACATTTCCAGTCCGCTGGTGGCTACGCCGCCGGCATTGGCCGCCTTGCCCGGCCCGTAGAGTATCTTGGCATCCAGGAATACATTGATGGCCTCAATAGTGGAAGGCATATTGGCGCCTTCGGACACGCAGATACAGCCGTTCTTAACCAGCGTCTTGGCATCGGCGCCGTCCACCTCGTTCTGGGTAGCGCAGGGCAGGGCCACATCGCACTTGACGCCCCAGGGTTTTTTGCCCGGGATATATTTGCACCTGAATTTACGGGCATATTCCTGAATCCGGCCGCGCTTGACGTTCTTTAACTCCAGCACGTAGCCGAGTTTCTCCTCGTCTATGCCGTCCGGGTCGTAAATCGTGCCGTCTGAATCCGAGAGCGTGACCGGCTTGCCGCCGAGTTGGAGCGTCTTTTCCACGGCATACTGGGCGACATTGCCCGAGCCGGAAATCGCCACTATCTTGCCGTCAAACGATTCTTTTCTGGTCTTGAGCATTTCCTCGGCGAAATAGAGTGTGCCGTAGCCGGTGGCTTCCGGGCGGATGAGCGAGCCGCCCCAGGCCAGCCCCTTGCCGGTCAGCACGCCGGTGAACTCGTTGCGGAGTTTTTTATACTGTCCGAATAGGAATCCGATTTCGCGGCCGCCCACGCCGATATCGCCGGCCGGGACGTCCGTGTCACCGCCGATGTGGCGGAATAGTTCGCTCATAAACGCCTGGCAGAAGCGCATCACTTCGTTATCCGTTTTGCCCTTGGGGTCAAAGTTGGAGCCGCCCTTGCCGCCGCCCATCGGCAGGGTGGTGAGCGAGTTTTTGAAGACCTGTTCAAAGGCGAGGAATTTTAAGACGCTTAAGGTAACGGTCGGATGGAACCTGAGACCGCCTTTATAAGGGCCGATGGCGCTGTTCATCTGGATACGATAGCCGCGGTTGACCTGGACTTCGCCTTTGTCGTCCACCCAGTTGACGCGGAACATCATCACCCGTTCCGGCTCGGCAATCCGTTCCAGTATCTTGGCGTGTTTGTATTTGGGATTCTTGTCTATGAAGGGCATCAGCGAGGTGGCCACCTCAAACACGGCCTGGTGGAATTCCTTTTCGCCCGGGTTCTTGGCGATGAGTTTATCCATAAACTCGGAGACGTTCCCCGCATAAGTGCGGGACTGACTGCGGTCTTGCTTATTCTGGGACATATTTCACTCCTTCTACGCCACGGACCTGCAACGCGGCAGGCCGGCCCCGGTGGGGCATGTGGCTATGTCTGTCCTGTGCCTCGTACCGAGTCGCTCGGCACGAGGTGAACTATTTCACAATGCTTAACTCTTGGTTTTATCCTCCTTTCTCTGTCCCGCCAAGTCGGGATTGTTTGACTTAATAGATTGTGAATATAAAACCGGGCTTTTATCAAGTCAACTAAAATCGGTAAAATTATTGTGATATGGCGATAATTGCCCCAGTTTATGGGGTGAAATACCGCACGGTTTTACTTAAACCCTGCGCAAAACCTGTTTTGGACCGGTATTTGAGTAGCCGCTTTGCCAGAGAGACATCGGCGTATGAGTGGCGGATATCGCCGGCCCGGGGCGGTTTGAATGCCGGTTTGATATGCTTGGCTAATATCCTGGTTAACAACCGGGTCATTTCCAGGACTGTATAAGGCCGGCCGCAGGCGATATTGAAAACCGTCTTGTCACGTGATAAGCGGGCAGTCAATGCCTTCAGGGTTCCTGAAACGACATTGTCAATATAGGTAAAGTCGCGGGATTGGCGGCCGTCACCGAAGATGACCGGGCGTTTGTTGCCGGCGAGCGCGATGATAAATTTGGCAATCACGCCGGCATAGGGCGAAGCCGGGTCCTGGCGCGGGCCGAAGACATTGAAATACCTGACGATGACGGTTTCCAGTCCGAAGGTCTGGCTGAAGTTCCGGCAATACATCTCGCTGATGACCTTGGTGGCGCCGTAGGGCGAAATGGGTTGCAGGTTATCGGATTCTTTGACCGGCAGTTTACGGGCATCGCCATAGACCGAACTGGACGAGGCAAAGAGAAAACGTTTCACTTTAGCAGTTTGGGCGGCCATCAGCAGGTTAAAGGTGCCGTTGACGTTGACATCGTTGAATTCGGCGGGCCGGAGGAGAGATTCGGGCACTGATTTAAGCGCGGCCTGATGGAGCACGTATTTTACTTTCCGCATTGCCCGGCAAACCGTTTCGGTATCCCTGATATCGCCGTGGATGAGGTCTATTTTCCCTCTTACAGCGGCTATGTTGGACATCCGGCCGGCCGAGAAGTTATCCAGAACCCGGACCTTTTTGCCCTGCCGGACTAATTCCTCTACGATATGCGAGCCGATAAAACCCGCGCCGCCGGTAACTAAATACATTTTTATCTCTCCGTTATTCAGGGTGTCTAATCCCCGTGGAACTGTCATTGCGAGCGATGGCGCCAACGGCGCCAGAACGTGGCAATCTGACGCCGAGCGTCATTCTGAGGCGAAGCCGAAGAATCTCGTTACAAGTTACGAGACCCTTCACTTCGTTCAGGGTGACACGTTGTGTCAGATTGCTTCGTCGCTCCGCTCCTCGCAATGACACTTTTGGGACACTCCGTTATTGTATCCACAAGTTTGTAATATTTTTCCTTCATTATGGGCCAGGAGATTTTCTCATAGCATAGCCGGGCGTTGCTGGCAAGATTATTGCATAGTTCAGGATTGTTATAAAGGTTAAGCAGTATCTCCTGCAATGATGTTTCATCATCAGGTTTGTATAAGGCAACGGCGTTGTCGGTAAAATATTGCTTGATGGTTTTGCGGTCTGCAGTGATTACCGGAATGCCCAGGGCGACATATTCCACCAGTTTGGTCGGGAAGGCCAGTTGGGTCAGCGGCGCATCTTTGAGGGGCACGATGCCCACATCAACCGAGGAAATTATGCCGACCACCTCTTCCTGGCTGAGATGCCCGCGGAACGAAACAATATCATTTAGCCCCAGGCGATTGACCATATTCCTGTAATATGTTTCCTGAGGACCCCTGCCTATAATTATGAATTTAATATTAATCCGGTCTTTAAGATTAACCAACGCCCTGAAGACGACAGAAAGGTCGTAGATGTCGGAGAGAAGACCGTGATATGAGATAACAAATGCGGATTGCGAATTGCGAATTGCGGAATGTGCCTTCGGGTTGAAGATGCGTTCATCGGCGGCGTTCATCACCACGGTTATTTTATCTGCGGGCACGCCGCGGCTGACGAGGATATCCTTTAATGTATCGCTTACCGTAATAATCCGGTCGGCAACTCCGGTGGATAATTTTTCTGCCAACTTTAAGGCGCTAATTAAAGGGTGTTCCATTGGCAGGCCGTAGCGGTATGCAAAGAATTCAGGCATTACTTCGTGCATATCCAGTATTATCCGCGCTCCGAATATCTTCAAAGGGTATGCCACGGCAAGAACCAACCAGTCCGGTATCGTATGCACCTGGATTATGTCATAACGGCGCTCTAAATAAAGCCAGACGGCCTTAATCCGGGCCAGTATGAAGAATAACAGGTATTCGGTTAGATATATTAATAAACCACTGCCCCGGTGTCGTTTGACCGGCAGGCGGTGAACTTTTATGCGGTTAATTATTTCTATCCGGCGCTCGTTATTTTCCCTGAGACAGATTATTTCAACGTGGTCGCCCCGTTCGCATAGTGCCTCGGCCTCACGCCGCACCCGCGGGTCATCGGGATAATATGAATGAGACAACATCAGGACTTTCATAGGTTTTGGTAGAGTGATATAATCTGGGCGGCAATATTGGACAATTCGTATCTGCGGGTGGATTCCCGGCCGTTGCTTCGTTCATTGCCATTAAGGATAGCGATGACCTTGTCGGCCATTTCTTGAGGGTTACGCGAGATAAGATAACAATTATTTACACCACTGATAACTTCCGTAACATCGCCGACGTTGACAGAGACAACCGGCAGGTTGCAGGCCATTGCCTCTTTGACGACCAGCCCGGCCCCTTCGTGCCAGGATGTAAATAGC
>JACQXL010000014.1:4224-13820 GCA_016208805.1 Planctomycetota bacterium
TAAATAGCAGAGCATCGCAGGCGTTCATATATAAAACTATTCTCTCGCGTGGTTGTGGTTTATCCAGCGTAATCAGTTCGGCATCGGGGATGACGGTTTTTACACGGTTGAATGCCGCTTCGGCCAGACGGAAGTTTTTTACCGGGATAGCCGGATTTGACGGAAAGAGGATATATTTTTTCTGTGGGTCTAAACCGAGTTGCCGGCAGGCCGTGGTTCTATCAACTATCTTAAAGCGGTCAAAATCCACACCGCAAGGGATGGTTTGGGCACGGGCACAACCTGATTTATGGCGCATCCTGTCAGATTGAACAATTACCCCATTACTCAATCGGGCCAATATCTTATTCAGCCCGGCCAAGATGCGTCCGGTTAATGCGTATTTGCCATTCGGTCCGGGCGTTCCTAAAATATCGTCTCCGTGGAAAGTCACGACCATCGGCAACAGGCACTGCATTCGGCCGACCCAGCCGCTCAGGCCGTAATGGCAGTGAATCAGGTCATAATGGGTTGATAGTATTTTATGATAGAGCGTAAAGATGGCTTTGATGTAATTCCATTTGTTCCGATATCCCTCAATAAAAAGGACATCTATTTCCACGCCCAGCGCCTTAAGTGAATCAACTTGTTCCTTGATAAAGATGCCGTAAGTCGGGTTATGGACGGACGGGAACATATTTGTAAGCAATAATATTTTCATCGGCAGGTAATTATACTTAAGTATCGCAGTATAACAATATAAAATGGTCTCATTTTCTTGACAGGTTATCAAGCGTTCGTTATATAGGTGCATCAGATACAGGTTAGGGAACCCCGTAGAATCGGGGGCGGTCCCGCCGCTGTAGCCCAGCCCTTCTCTATAATTGAGAAGGGAACTCTTCTGTTCAACACTGAAAGCCACTGTCTCATAAGATTATGACGGGAAGGCAGACAGAAGGGCTGGGGAGCCAGAAGACCTGCCTGTATCAAGGTTACCAAGTCTTCGTGGAGAAGATTCGTAACCACAGACCGGGGCTAAGAAACCGTGGATGCACCCCGCTCTTTGCGAGCCAAAGAGCGGGGTTTTTTATTTTAGTAAGCGGATTTAGCGGATTTATCTGATTGATTATCCGTTTAATCAGTTCAATCAGTTTACTCGTATGAAACTTATTCTCATTCGGCACGGCGATACGGATTCAAGAATAAGGTTATTTACTGCAGTCCGTTGTGGCGCACCGTTGCGACGGCGCGCATCATTGCCGGTGACCACAGGCGTCTGATTAAATGTAAGGAACTGATGGAGTCAAACCTGGGCAAGTGGGAAGGATTGACCTTTGACGAGATTCGGGAACAGTTTCCGCAGGCGATGAAACGATGGGTTAAATCCCCGATGACGTTCAATGCCCCGGCCGGCGAGAAACTTAAAAGCCTTCAGAAACGGGTCAGACGGTTCCTGAAACGGATTGGCTCCGATAATCATTCCGGCAAGACGGTCATCGTGGTCACCCATAGCGGGCCAATCAGGGTTATCCTGGGCGAGGCGAAAGGCAGGGGATTAAATGATTTCTGGACCACCGAGCCCAAGACCGGGTGTTGCCTGAGCGTTAATTTCACCGCAGAGGCGCAGAGAAAACGATAATTATGAAACGGATGATTCTTATATCCGGCGGTTGCCGGAGCGGCAAGAGTCGTTACGCCGTTGAAATGGCCCGCCAAATCAACAGCCCGAAAACCGTTTATATCGCCACCCTGTGCTTCAAAGATGCCGAAATGGACGAGCGGATTAAAAAGCACAAGCAATCACGCCCGGCCGAGTGGCAGACCGTTGAAGAGGACAAGAATATAGAACAGGTTATCATAAATCTGCGTGGACTGGCTGAAGTGGTTATCATAGACTGTCTGACGGTTTTTACTTCCAACCTGATGCTGGAACTGCAAGAGCATAAAGCAGTCATCCAGAAAGCGGAGAACCTGCTTAAGGTTATCAAGGATTCGGATTTGACAACGATTATGGTTACCAACGAGGTCGGTAGCGGCATCGTGCCTGATACGCCGCTGGGCCGCGAGTTCAGGGACCTGGCCGGCGGCGTGAACCAGATGGCCGCCCGTGAGGCGGATGAGGTTTATCTGATGGTGGCGGGAATACCGCTTAAGGTGAAATGACGGATTTGTTGAATAAGACTATTTCAGCGATAGAATGGCTGGATTATCGGTTAATGGAGAAAATCCAGAAACGGCTGGACAACCTGACCAAGCCACAGGGGAGTCTGGGCCGGCTGGAGGAACTGGCCAAGCATATCGCAGGCATTATTGGTAAAGAAAAGGTTTCACTTAAACATAAAGTCATATTCACGCTGGCCGGCGACCACGGCGTGACTGCAGAAGGCGTCAGCGCCTATCCCAAAGAAGTTACGCCCCAGATGGTCTATAACTTCCTACGCGGCGGGGCGGGCATCAACGTTCTGGCCCGGCAGACCGGCGCCCGGGTGGTTGTGGTTGATATGGGGGTAGCGTCAGAATTGCGGATTGCGGATTGTCAAATGCGGAATTTTAGGGATTACAAGATAAATCTTGGCACTGATAATTTTACCAAAGGCCCGGCTATGAGCCGTGCCGACGCTGTTAAATCCGTTGAATGCGGCATAAAACTGGTGGAAGATGAGTATCCCAAAGGTATGGACATCGTCGGCACGGGCGATATGGGTATCGGCAACACCACGCCCAGCGCCGCGATTACGGCGGTGCTGACCGGCCAACCAATAGAGACCGTCACCGGTCGGGGAACGGGTCTTGATGATGTCGGTTTGAGTCGCAAGATAGCAATCATTAAAAAAGGTCTGGAGATAAACAAACCGAATCCCAAAGATGTCATAGATGTGCTGGACAAGGTGGGCGGTTATGAAATCGGCGGAATTGCCGGCCTGATATTAGGTGCGGCGGCCCGGCGGGTGCCGGTGGTGATAGACGGATTTATTTCCGGCGCCGGCGCATTGATGGCCACCGCAATGGCGCCGCAGGTGCGTGATTTTATTATTGCCAGCCATTGCTCGGTGGAGATAGGCCATAAGGCGGCGCTGTTCCGGATGGGGCTAACGCCGTTATTAGATTTGAATCTGCGGTTGGGCGAAGGCACCGGCGCGGCCCTGGCGATGAATCTCTGCGAAAGCGCTATCAGAATCCTGAACGAGATGGCCACCTTCGGAGAAGCCGGCGTATCTGAAAAATAATGAAATCATTTATTAACGCAATCCAATTCCTGACGCCCATACATATTAGTTCGCGGGCCGTAGAGCCGTCTGACCTGGCCCGGTCAATGCGTTGGTTCCCGCTGGTCGGGCTGGGCATCGGACTGTTTCTGATGGCGGTTAATACACTGGTGGCCGTTATCGGCCTATCGCATATCGTTACAGCCACTTTTCTGCTATTGGCATTGACATCCGCCAGCGGCGCTTTGCATATAGACGGTCTGGCCGATATGTGCGACGGGTTTTATGCAGGTCATGCCTCAGGCAGATCCGCCGAGGTGGACAAGACGCGTGAAGAAATCGTAAAGGTAATGCGCGACCCGCATATCGGCGTAATGGGCGTATTGGGAATAGTCTTTATCCTGCTGATAAAATGGGGCGTGTTGATTAGCCTTTTATCATTAACCGGTACCGCATACATAAATAAAACGTTGATACTGGCACCGTTGCTCAGTCGTTGGACGATGGTGGTGGCAACCGCCTTCGGTCCGTATGCCGAGGTTGCCGGCAGCGGTACCGGCCGGGCGTTCGCGGAAAATATCTTCCGGAAAGACTGGGCCATTGCTTCTGTCATCACGCTTGTCGCCGCGGTGGCGCTGACGCCGATTATCGGGTTCCTGCTGATGTTGGTAGCGCTGATTACGGTGGTGACCATTGTGCTGGTGGCGCGCAGAGTCCTGGGCGGAGTTACCGGCGATATCATCGGCGCAATGTCGTTCTGTTCGGCGCTTACCTGATATGCCTAATGCCAACTATATGAGAAATATATTATACTTGATGCTTTTGGCCTGTTGTCTGGTCGGCTGTCCTAAGAATGAACCGGCTCATCCTTCGGTTTCGGCCGATACGATTGTTGATGCAACCGGAATCTCGTTTAAACTACCTGTATCAACCGGTCGGATTATTTCACTGGCGCCGTCAATTACCGAGAATATCAAGACCCTTGATGCCCAGGGCAGTCTGGTCGGGCGGACTGATTTCTGCAAGATTACGGATGTGGCCAGCGTCGGCACTATCCTGGAGCCGTCCATAGAGAAAATAATATCGCTCAAGCCCGATTTGATTCTGGCCACCAAGGAAGGCAATAACCCCAAAACAGTGGAAAGATTAAGAGGCCTGAAGGCAGAGATGTTCGTATTCGGCGAGAGTAATTCCTGGGATGATATTAAATCCAATTTCAGACTCTGCGGCAGGTTATTGGATAAATCGGCTAAGGCGGAACAAATTCTTAAAGACATCCAAGATGAATTAAGCCTCATAAACGTCCGGGTCGGTATCGCCCCTGATGACGGCCGGCCCGAATACTTTTATCAATGATATAATTAAATATGGTTATGGCCGCAATATCGCGGCGGATTCTAAAATATCCTGGCCGACCCTGAGCGTGGAAGAGATAATTAGGCGTAATCCGAATGTGATTATCATTAGCGATATGGGTGGTATGACCGAGCAGGCCAAGGCGATGTGGCAGGAAGAGCGCTTTGCCGGTATTCCCGCGGTTAAGTCCAAGCGTATTTATGTGATGGAGTCCGAACTGCTCTGCCAGCCGACTCCGACTAATTTTATCAAGGCGGTGAAACAAATATGGAAATACCTGTATCCCGGTTATTGATAATCGGTTTATTGCTTATTCTGCTGATAGGCGTGGTGATTATCTGTCTTGGTATTGGTTCAACCGGGATTTCATATAACTTCCTGTTCGGCGCATTAGGCAGTCCGGTTGAATCAACCATAATCTGGCAGGTGCGTCTGCCCCGGATACTGGCCTCATTGTTGGTCGGTGTCGGCCTGGCCGTGGCCGGTTCCGTGCTTCAGGCCATCCTGCGCAATCCGCTGGCCGAGCCGTATACGCTGGGCATATCCGGCGGTGCGGCGCTGGGCGTGACGCTGGCGCTGATTGCCGCGCCCCTGGCCGTATTGAATTTCACACTGCCTGTTGCCGCATTCATCGGGGCAATCGGCTCTATGCTCCTGGTTTATCTCGTTGCCAGCCGCCAGCATTTCACCGTGTCCAGCCTGATACTTTCCGGCGTTATCCTCAGTTTTATCTGCTCATCGTTGGTGCTTTTGATATTCGCCGTTGCCAAGCCGACCGAGGTCCAATCGGTTCTGTATTTCCTGATGGGCAATTTCAGCACGGTGGATTATTCGCTGCTCAAGGTTATTGTCCTGCCGCTGGCGCTGAGCGTCGGGGTATTGATAGTCCTGGGCCGTGATATAGATGCGTTGAGCCTGGGCGATGAGAAGGCAATGCACCTGGGCGTCTCGGCCCGGTCGATGCGTCGTTTGATATTCGTGATTACATCCGTTATTACCGGTTGTTGCGTGGCCGTCTGCGGCATGGTCGGCTTTGTCGGTCTGATGATACCGCATATTATGCGCGCACTGGTTGGTCCGAAACAGCAGTTCCTGATTATCAGCAGCGCCCTGAGCGGCGCGGTATTCCTGATTATTTCCGATACACTGGCTAGGACCGTTATCGCGCCGACCGAACTGCCCGTCGGCGTGATTACCGGACTGGTCGGTGGGCTCTTTTTTATAGGCGTGATTGCTAATGCTAAAAATATCTAATCTGACCAGCGGTTACATTGATAAAGATGTCATCAAGGACATCTCGTTTGAGATAAGACAGGGCGAGTTTGTCGGCTTTGTCGGACCGAACGGTTCCGGCAAGACGACTTTGTTCCGGACCATCAGTAAGATTATCCCGGCCTACCGGGGCGGTTTGGCGTATAAGGACAAGGAAATACGTGACTGGCCGGTCAAGTCGCTGGCCCGCGAGATTGCCGTGGTGCCGCAGTTTCTGTTGCTGACCTTTCCGTTTACGGTGCGTGATTTTATCGGGCTGGGCCGGATACCGCATCTGGACCGGTTTTCGGCTGTCTCCAGGCGCGATAATGAGGTCATTGAGCAATCAATGCGAATCACGGAATGCGCCGGCCTGGGCGACCGGCTGGTAACGGAACTCTCCGGCGGCGAACTCCAGCGCGTATTCCTGGCCCAAGCGCTGGCGCAGGAGCCGAAACTCTTGCTCCTGGATGAGCCGACCGCGCATCTGGATATCGGGCATCAGGTGGAGATTATGCACCTGCTCAAACGGTTGAATAAGGAACAGGGCATCACCATACTGATTATTCTGCACGACCTCAACCAGGCCGGCGAATACTCGGACCGGATAATCCTTTTCAACGAAGGCCGGGTCTATAAAACCGGCACGCCGGTTGAAGTTCTTAATTATCAGGACATAGAAACAGTTTATAAGACGGTCGTGGTCGTCAAGGACAACCCGATTTCCGGTAAACCTTACGTGATACCTGTTCCTAAGGACAGGTGGGCGCGTAACGAAAGAACCGAAGAACGAAAGAACTAAGTATATGTATATAGCAAGCTGGAGTGGTGGTAAAGACAGTTGCCAGGCCTGCTGGAAAGCGATGCAGTCGGGATTAAAGGTTTCCCATCTGGTGAACTTTATCTCGGCTGAATATAAGCGGGTGTCTTTCCACGGTATAAAGTCAGAATTGATACAACTGCAGGCGGATGCAATTGGTATTCCTCTGCTTCAGAAAGAGGTTCATCCGGATGACTATGAACCGGCATTCAAGGAAGCGGTTTTATCTGTCATTGCGAGGAGCGAAGCGACGAAGCAATCTCATCAAGTCAACGAGATTGCTTCGCCCGTACGGGCTCGCAATGACACGGGAAAGATTAAAGGAATGGTCTTTGGAGACATCTACTTACAGGAACATAAACAATGGGTAACCAGGGTCTGCCAGGAAATGGGAATTGAAGCGATAGAACCGCTCTGGGGTATGCGTACCGAGGATATTCTGAATGAGTTTATCCGGAGCGGATTTGAGGCAATAGTGGTCTCGGTCAAGGCGGATGCCCAGTTCGGGCCATACGGTATAGCCAAAGAATGGATTGGTCATAAAGTTGACGAGGAGTTTATTCATTACCTTAAGACAAAACCTTATATTGACCTGTGTGGTGAATCTGGCGAATACCATACCTTTGTGGTTAATGGGCCGCTATTTAAGAAAAGGATAGGAATCACAAGGAAGGAGGTGATAGAAAGAGATACGCCTTACGGGAAGTGGTATTTTTTAGATTTAGAGCCCCTGACAAAATGAGATTGTTTGTCACTCTGAGCGAAGCGAAGAGTCTCGTAACGAGATTCTTCGGTTGCTTCCGCTCCCTCAGAATGACAGCGTATTTCGCTTTCAGTTCCCGCCTCGGTGGGATAAGGAAAGGAGGTGACAGAAATAAAGTAACGGTTAATATCCGGGCTAATTGAACAGTAACAAAGAATCTATCCAAGGAAACCGGTGAAAGTCCGGTGCTGCCCCGCAGCTGTAAAGAGAAGGAAAAATCCGACATAGTTTTTCTTCAGCCACTGTTCTGATGTGATGTCAGGATGGGAAGGCGCCTGTACGGGTCTCTGAGCCAGAAAACTTGATGGATTCTCAGTAAAAACACCTGCTTCCGCGGGGAAGAAAAGGAGAGAAAGATGAAAAGGATACAGTTATTTATTGCGAATTGCGCCCGCCTGCGGAACGGGCAGGGATTGCAGATTGCGAAATTGGGATTTGGAATTTGGTTATTATTTGGGATTTGGGATTTGGGATTTGGGATTTTATTATCCGCCGAACCAACTAAAGAATCGGCAGATATTAAGGAGATAATCGTCACGGCCACCCGTTCTGAAAAGGAATCTATCAAGGTCCCCAATAATATCACGGTTATCACCGAATCCGATATCAAACGCAGTGGTGCACAGACCATCCCTGATATCTTAAGAACCGAAGCCGGCCTGGTAGTCCGAGACTGGAGCGGTTCAGGTAAATTTGTTTCTATAGATATCCGCGGCTTTGGAGGAACCGGTGAGTTAAACACGCTGGTGCTGGTGGACGGCCGGCGGGTGAACAGCATTGACCTCTCGGCCACGGACTGGTTGCAGGTGCCGTTAGCCGCGGTCAGCCGGATAGAGGTGATTCGCGGGCACGGCAGTGTCCTTTACGGCGACAATGCGGCCGGCGGCGTGGTTAATATCATCACCAAAAAGGGGGCCGTGGAGTCGCAGCGACATCCCGCGCTTATGCGGGAAAACACCACCTACGATATCAAACAGTCAGCCGGCAGTTATAATACCAGCATCTTCTCGCTTGACGCCCGGGGCGGCGGCGATGACCTGACCTTTTCAATCAGCCAGAACAACCGCAATACAGACGGCTACCGGCAGAACAGTTACCTGATTTCGCAGGACAGCAATATCGGACTGGGGCTAAAGTTCAGCCCGGATTTGAACCTTGATTTCACGCTGGGTATGCACGATGATAAGTACGGTCTGCCCGGCTATCTCACGCCGGCGCAGGTATCCACCCTGGGCCGGAAGGCCACGGTCAACCCGGATGATAACGGCTCTACCACCGACTACTATTATCAACTGCATCTCAATAGCGTTCTTAATGATGAAGGCAAACTAACCGTTGATGTCTCGTCACGTCAGCGGACTTCGTCGTTCCTTTACGGCGGCTGGGCCGGTGAAATCAGGATAGATTCGGCCCATTTCTCGCCGCGTTATACATTTACCGCCGACCCATATAAAATTATCACCGGTCTGGACGTCTTCCGGGACAAGGCCAATCTTTACGGCGATGATAATGACAAGGAGTCTGTCGGCCTTTATGCGCTGGGCGAGGCATCAATAGACAAGTTTAACCTGACCGGCGGCTGGCGGTTTGATAAGGTGGAATACGTCTTTGATGCGGCGTTCCTGCCTGCAGTCACCCAGTCGCACCGGCGTAACACCGTCCAGGCCGGCGGGGCTTATCTCTATCAGAAGGATTCCTCTGTTTATCTAAACCTGTCGCAGAGTTACCGGTTCCCGGCCGTGGATGAATACTTCTCGGCCTGGAGCGGACTGAATACCAATCTCAAACCCCAGAGCGGTTACCAGACCGAGGCCGGGGTCAAACACACATTCACCAAATCGCTTTATGGCAGTCTCTCTGCTTTCCGGATGAATATCAATAACGAGATTTATTACAATCCTTATTCCGGCCCGTTCGGCGCCAATGAGAACTACGAGCGCACCCGGCATCAGGGCATTGAGACCGCCTGCCGTTATACCATATCTAAGGAACTTAAAGCGGGTATGAATTACACTTATACGCAGGCGGAGTTTGTGGGCGGGATGTTTGACGGTAACACCGTTCCCGGCGTGCCCAACCGCAAGGGCAGTCTGCTCCTGGCCTATACTCCGATTGGCGGGCTGGAGGCCGGACTGCAATCTAACTATGTGGGCAGCAGATACAGGATAAGCGACCAGCCCAACGCCTTAGCGCCGCAGTCCGGCTACAGCACGGCGGATGT